>QHXE01000664.1 GCA_003222835.1 Acidobacteriota bacterium
CGTCAGGAGCGCAGCATCGACGATGCCTGCACCATTCGCTTTCGCAAACCACGGTTCGATAATTCCGATCGTGCGGAAGTTCGCAGTCTCGTTCAGAAAATCTCTTGAGTACAAGCTCTGCTTTGCTTCGTCCGTGAATGCGCTGATCCAGCGCAGATAACGCTCAGCCGGAGGCAGCGATGCCGCCGCGACAAAACGCTTCGCCTTTCGCAGCGGATTCTGTCGCGCTTCAAACCCTGGCAGCGCGCCGACGACTTTGGCGATCACTCCGTCGCGAATGGCGCCGGGAAGATTTGCATAACTCTGGGCCAGGTTCATTCCCGCATAACGCTGATAGCCGGCAAAGCATTCGTCGCCGCCGTCGCCGTTCAGCGCGACCGTTACATGACGACGCGTCTCGCGCGAAACGTAGTAACTGGGAATCGCCGACGAGTCCGCGAACGGTTCGCCGTAATGCTCGACCAGCGTCGGTGATGCAGCTCGCTGAAATCCTGCTCCTCAAATCCGATCGAGAAGGTTTTGACTCGCTCGGAAGACTCCTGGGCCATCAACGCAACCACGGCGCTGGAATCGATGCCGCCGGAAAGAAAAGCGCCCAACGGAACTTCCGACATCAGGCGAATACGCACGGCCTCCCGCAACAAATCGACCACGCGCTCGCCTGCTTCCTGTTCGCTGATGTCTAGCTTCTTCGAAAAGTCGAGTTGCCAATAACGCTCAATCTTTACTTCGCCATTTCGCCACAGCAGCGAATGACCAGGCTCTAGTTTTCTAATCGCACGATAAGCAGTGAGTGGAGCCGGAACGCAGATGAACGACAGATAGTAATGAATCGCTTCGTAATCGACGTCACGACTGACGCCCGGATGTTGCAGCAGGGCATTGAACTCGGAACCGAAAACCAATTGGCCGTCAATACCCTTTTCAAATCAGGAAGCATTAACCTTCTTAAACCTTCCTTGCGCGGTGCACTGCGGTTCGGAGTATATATAGCCCCTGTTAGGATTCTCAAATGTCCGATAAGCTTCAGCTTGTGGCGCGCGAGTCAGAATTGCCTGCGGTGGCGCGCGGTTGATCCTTAGTTACAGAGAGTCAACGTCAGCGATCAATGGCCACTAACGAGGGCTGTCCGTGCGCGAGATCGATGATCGCAAGCCGTCGCATCGCCAGTCCCACGCCATCGCTGAAATAGAAACCGTCGTCGTCCGGACCACGATGCCGAATCGCCTCGTTCATGCGCGTGAGCAACTCGCGATCAACCGGAGCGCCGTCTTTGTTAACTATCCCTGCAATGCCACACATTCTGGGTTAAATGGCCCTCGACCGCTGCCCTTACCTTAATTAGACACTTTCAACGCGCTCATTATGAGCACAAGGCAACGAAAACCCTAGTTCATCGTCACCTACAAAATCAAGCGAGAACAACGACCAATGTCCGACAAACTTTTCAGTTTCTCGCGAAATGAATTCAAAATCTCTGTGGTAAGTGGGCGCTTGATCTACGACGTTGATTAACTCCCTAACTAAAGATCAACCCAATGCTGCCGCAGGCGGTTCTGACCCGCGCGCCATAATGTGAAGCTTATCGGACATTTGAGAATCCTACCAGGGGCTATATATACTCCGAACCGCAGTGCACCGCGTAGGGAAGGTTTAAGAAGGTTAATGCTTCCTGATTTGAAAAGGGTAATGACTACCAATCAACACAATCCCGAGGAGCCGGCCACGAAAGACTCCATAGCACCTATCTCGCGTTGGCGGCTGAAAAGTCTGGTTTTTATTTCGGGCGCCGTTTTAATGGGTCTCGAGATGGTCGGCAGTCGTGTGCTGGCCATTCATTTCGGCTCATCGATCTATGTTTGGGGAGCGATAATTGGAATTTTTCTGGCGGCGCTGGCCGGTGGCTATTACGCCGGCGGATTGGCTGCCGACCGCAAGCCATCGTTTATGCTGCTGAACCTGATTGCGCTGATCGCCGGCTGCTGGTTGGTATTGCTCCCGCTTTATGACAATTTCATCGCGCGGGGAATACGCTCGACGAATCTCGGCGCCCGGATCGAACCCTTACTCGCTACCATAGTTTTGTTTGGGGGACCGAGCATCCTCATGGGAATGGTTTCGCCTTTCTCTGTACGGCTTTCAGCGTCTGCTCTAGAAAGAATCGGAAACGTCGCGGGCAGACTGTATGCGCTTTCGACGCTCGGAAGCATCGCCGGCACGCTGGTCACCGCCTTCTGGCTGGTTCCCATGATAGGTGTCAACACGATTTTGAAAGCCTTGGGCCTGGCCTTAATTGTGATCTCGCTGGTTGGCATGCCGAGATCTCGAGCCTCCCTGAAGATTGTTGTCCCACTATTGATCGTTGTTCTTGCCGGGCTATTAATAAAGGCTCCGCCTTTCATCCCGCTCCGGTTGGATCAACATCTGCTCTATGATGGAGATTCGGCTTATCACCACATAATGGTGATTGATGACGACCGCTCGAACAACAGGATGTTACTCTTCGATAATTATTCTCAAAGCATCGTCAGTCGAACTCCCCCTTATGAGAGCAATTCTTATACTAATTCATTTCAACTCGCGAAAATTTTCAACTCCCACCCGAAAAGAGTTCTTTTCATAGGCGGCGGGGGCGCCGTGGGCCCAAGAAAATTAATCAGCGAAGACCCTGACGTAAAAGTCGACCTGGTTGAGATTGATCCTGTGGTCGTCCAGCTCAGTTATGATTACTTTCATCTTACTAATAATGATCGGTTGCGGGTTTATGTAGAGGATGGCCGGCGCTTTGTGCGGCGAGCAGAGGAGCGCTACGATCTCGTCGTGCTTGATGCGTTTACAGTTAGGGCCCACATGCCCTTTCACCTCGCCACCAGAGAGTTCATGCAGGAGATTAAGGACAAACTTACGCCGGGCGGAGTCTTTCTGGAAAACGTCGTGTCGGCTCTTGACGGGTCGAGAAGCCGCATCCTGCGCTCGGAATACAAAACTGCTGCGAGTGTGTTTGACAGCTTGTACCTTTTCCCTAGGCCGTATGATTTTGAGCGCGGTCAAGCCGCACCGCTGCCGGCAACCAGACCTCGAAATGTGATGCTGATTGCTTTGAACGGATCCGAACAATGGTCGGCAGAATCAATAACAAAAAGCGCGAGATCGCTTCAGGAAGCAGGGCTTGTACACACTCCCACTTTCCTGGATGACGCCTTGAACTTTTATCTCGGGCGCCTGCGAACCGATGACGTGCCGCTTCTTATCGACAACTATGCTCCAATCGATACCATGGCTTTTTAGATGTCGGTGGCGGGAGGGACTACAAATACTAATGTTCGAAGGTTAAATACCCCAATGGGAACAGAGTCTTATTATCAGAGAGAGATGCTCAATCAGTGGAGCACGGAGGTGCAGCTCCTGCTTCTATGCGGACGCTCCTCACTTGACGCTGAACAAATTCAGCGCGTGCGAGCCTGCGTTGAGAGGGACCTCGATTGGGAGCGGCTAATTTATCTTGCTGGTGGACATGGTTTGGTTTCTCTGCTTCATAAGAATCTGCAGTTGGCTTGCCCGAATGAAATTCCACAGCCTTATCGGGAGCACCTTTCCGCGGCCGCTATGAAAATTTCGGCGAGAAACCTTCTGCTAGCGACAGAATTGCTTGGGCTGCTCGACTTGTTCGAGGCTAATGGCATTTCGGTGATACCGTACAAAGGCCCGGCTCTCGCTATTCAGGCTTATCGAAATTTGCGGCTGAGAGGTTTCATCGATCTTGACATTCTGATTCGTCGCAAAGACCTGGACAGGGTTCGTGATCTAATTGCAACGCTCGGCTACAAACCTCAAATTGAAATAACGGCGGCTAAACAGAGGGCTATTTTTCGCTCTGAATGCGACCAGGTGTTCACGCGCCGCGACGGCAAAATTATCTTAGAGGTTCATTGGGCAATTACGCCGCCTTTTTCTCCTTCGCACTTGACGCCGATAAGCTCTTCGAACGCAATGTCCGAATGGATTTGCTTGGCAAGGACGTGCGCGTGCTCTCGCTGGAGGATTTGCTTCTGATATTGTGCGTGAATGGCACCAAGGACATCTGGGGCAGACTCGAAATCAGTTGTTGCGTGGCGGAACTTCTGCGCGACAATCCGCAGTTACGGTGGACGGAAATGCTCGAGGAAGCTCGCCGACTCGGGGCCGAACGAATGCTGCTGCTTGGATTGTACCTGGCGCGAGATCTCTTTCAGGCTCCGCTTCCGCAAGTTGTAACCGATCGCCTCGGCCGATTGCCGAAACTGCGAACCATGGCTCAGAAAGTCTATCGCCTAATGTTCGACAATCCCGAACAGCAGCCAACGCTTTTCGAGCTCACCATGTTTCGCCTGCGCTGCAGAGAACGTCTTCGCGATCGCTTAAACTACTGCGTCCGCCGCGTACTGACGCCCACCTATCAGGATGTTGAAATCTTGCAACTACCGTCGTCGTTTGAATTCCTTTACCCGCTGCTCAGGCCTCTAAAGCTAATTCGAAGATAAATCGTCTTGTCGATTCCAATTACTGAAGGTTTACTCGGGTCAAAATGATAACTGGCCGGGACATTGTCTACATCTCCAGCATCGAGTGGACTTTCTTATGGCAGGTGCATCAGGAGGTTGCACTGCGTCTCGCGCGCGCCGGCAATCGGGTCTTGTACATCGAAAACATGGGGGTCCGTTCACCGGGACTGAAAGATGCTTCGCGGATACTTTCTCGTCTGA
>QHXE01000665.1 GCA_003222835.1 Acidobacteriota bacterium
TACGCCGAGCACCATCGTCTGCAAGAGGAGCAGCAGAATGTAATATTCCTTCTCGCGCTTCTCGATGTACTTCCACGAAGACAACGCTGCCAGGAGTCCGAGGAACGTCGTCAAGACAATCAACAGCACTGCGACGCCGTCCGCGCCCATCTGATAGCGCGCGCCGATCACCGGAATCCATTGATGGTCTTCGAGAAACTGAAAACCGCCGATGCCGCGGTCATACCCAAACAGCCAGAGCGAAATGATAAAGTCGAGAGCCAGCCAGGCGGTCGCGAATTTCTTAATCAGATCGCTCTGTTCTTTCCTGAAAAGTCCCAGGATCAGGATCGCGCCGAGTACCGGCAACCAGGTGATGATCGAGAGAATGTTGTTTGTGAACACGTCAGTCCTCGTGCGTTGAATTAATTTCCTTAGATTTCAGGATACGGACATCTTCCAGATCAACATCGCGGCCAGCCGCTGTTTTAGACGCGATTAAGTCGCCCACGGAAATTACCTCTAATATTTGTCCCCGATAATTCATCGTAACTCGGCGTTGCCACGCTTGCTCAAAGCTGATGCCGGGCGTTGAAGTCTGAACGTCTAATCGAATGCGATCCGTAAAAATCGTGATCTCTTTCGAAAGCACATCCTCAGCGTTGGTCAGGGACGCAGTGCCTAGCCCAGCTTCAATCATGGCGCTTAACAATCGCTCAACATTGTCTTTCGTTGGTTCAATCAGTACATCAAGATCGAACGTAGCTCGTGGCACGCCATACGGAACCGCCGCGATTCCGCCGATGACCAGATATTTGACATCATTCTTTTGAAATGACGCGAACACGCTCTGAAGCTGGTCTAACATATTTCTTCTTCACGATTTCCGGATTGTTTTCCAGAATCAGATTTGTAAAAGACACGAACAGATCCATTCGCTCTTCCAGCGAAAGCGATTGAAACCAGCGAGCCTTGGCTTCCAAACTTTCATCGCGGATGTCATGTGAAATAGATCCATTCATAATTCGCAAACGTCGGACTAAAAGATCTTAACCAGATACAAAGCTACGGCAACTAGCAGCCCAATCACCATCACCAGTGCGTAGTTCTGTATAAATCCCGTCTGCACCGCGCGCACGATCGGCGACATTAAGCGGACGACAAAACCCGCAATCGCATTGACCAAGCCATCTACTAAATACTTGTCAGTGCCACCGGTGATGCGGCTCGAGAGTCTCGTCAGCCAGGCAGAGCCGTTCACGGCGCCATCAACAATTTTCGAGTCGAAGGCGAAAACCGCGCGCGCCAAATCCATCGTGCGTCGCGTGAACGCCATTCCGTAGAATTCATCGATCCAATATTTGTTGAAGCTGGCGCGATACAAAGGTCCGAGCCGCGCGGCCCAAACATCGGCAAGACTTGGGCTCTTTACGTAAAAGAGAAGGCCAAGACTAATGCCAACACCAGCGGCAACAAGTGAGATTATGATGAAGACCCATTGAGCCACGGTCTCACTCCCAAGCTTTGCCTCAACTGCGTGAGCTAGATTGAATGATGCAGTGCTTGACTTTCTTGGTTCAGAGTTCGGCTTATCGACCAACTCAGGCGTTCCAAATTGGCGCGTTGACTGATTCCATATGACTGGGTTCAGCCAAGTAACGATATTCATGCGGCCGCCAACTTCTTTGCCGCCGGTGAACGCGGTGCT
>QHXE01000666.1 GCA_003222835.1 Acidobacteriota bacterium
GCCATTGATCGAAATGCGTTCTGTGATGGAGATCAGATGCGGTGACGTAAACAGGCCGGCGCGGATTCCAGCGGCGCGACAAATCGCATCGAGCATAACCGCGGTCGAGCCCTTGCCGTTCGTGCCAGCAATCTGAACCGAAGGAAAACGTTCGTGTGGATTTCCAAACGCGGCAAGCAGTGTTTCGGTATTCGCGAGGCCCAGCTTGATGGTCAGCGTCTCGTGCCCGAGACTGAGGAGATAGGATAGAGATTGCTCAAACGTCATCTAGAGATTTTTTCTCAGTGAATCTCTGTGGTTCTCTGTGTCTCTGTGGTGAACGCTTTTCAAGAATCGGTAACCACAGAGACACGGAGGGTTCACAGAGGATCGCAGCACGGCAGAGCCGCAACCAAACGAGTTAGCTCCGTAGGAGCAGAATGTTTATAGCTACAGCGGTCGTAAATCAATCCCAGCTCCGTAGGAGCGAAACCAAAGGCACGATATACATTGCGCTCCGACGGAGCTGTAAACGCGAGCAGACGGGTATCTATAAACATTTCATCCCTACGGGATTATGCGTCCAAGAAACTTGCTCAAAAAAAAGAAGTTCGACCTTTGCTACACAGAGAGAGAAAGAGATTCTAAGGACTCGAAACCTGAAACTTGAGGCCTGAAAACTTTTCCGTGCTCTCGCGCGTGATGTCCGGATTCATCATGAAGTCGAGCGACTTGACGATGAAGGGCCGCATCTCGCGGCGATCGATGATGGCGTCGATCATGCCGTGTTCCAAAAGAAATTCGGAGCGCTGAAAGTCTTTGGGCAGCTTCTGCCGGATCGTCTGTTCGATCACTCGTGGGCCGGCGAAGCCGATGAGGGCTTTAGGCTCGGCCAGGATCAAGTCACCGAGCATCGCAAAACTCGCAGTCACGCCTCCGGTAGTTGGATCAGTCAGCACCGAGATGAAAGGCAGGTGTCGTTCTTCCAGAGCCGCCAGCGCCGCGGATATCTTGGCCATCTGCATCAGCGAGAGCACGCCTTCCTGCATGCGCGCGCCGCCTGAGGCTGAAAAAATTATCACTGCGCCGCGCTCTTCGATGGCGCGTTCGATCAGACGCGTGACCTTTTCGCCCACCGCAGAGCCCATCGAGCCGCCAATGAAGTTCATGTCCATCGCGCCGCCAAAGACCCTGTGTCCACCAACTTTGCCGCGCGCGGTGATGATGGCTTCGGGCAGCCCGGTGGCGCGTCGCGCTTGCTCGATTCGTTTTTTGTAAGGCTTGCTGTCAACAAACTTCAGCGGGTCCGCAGAGACGATCTCCGCGTCTAACTCCTCGCAGTAACCGTCATCGAATAACTTCTCCAGACGCTCGTAAGCACCGATGCGAAAATGGTAATTACAATGCACGCAAACCTGTAGGTTGTCCTCCAGTTCGCGCTTGTAAAGGTGCTCGCCACACTCTTCGCAGCGGACAAACACATTTTCCGTGCGCACTACGCGATCTTTGTCGCTGACTGGCTCAATCTTGCCTTTCTTTTTCCGAAACCAGGGCATACCAAACAAAAAGCCAGAATTCGGCCCTAACTCACAACTTGGAACTCACAAGTGAACATTTAAGTTGAAAAGGGTAGCACAAATGAAAAGACGTTTCACGGTAGCGTAGACTTCACTCTGCGATTGTTGGGTCGAGAATTAGGACCGCCTTGACGATTAAGACCATCGAGATTACTTTGGACATATGAAAGAAATCCGAGTCAATGACGAAGCTTACCGTCGCGCCGGATACCTCGCCAGCGCGAGAAACATTACGAAGCGACCTAGTCGAAGAATTGGTCGAGTCGGTCACTGGAGATCGACATCCAGTCACTAGCGATCTAGACACCTACGCCGGGTCCTAAGATTCAACTAAGATAGATTCAGTTCTGCGACCGCGAGAGTTCACTCGCTTAGACTAAATACCTGGTCTGTGAATAGTACACCAGAGAGTTTTCATTCCTCACTGATTGCCTCGAATGGTAAACTGCGCCTCATTCTTGGAGGCCGAATGATAAATTCCTTTCTGCGTCTTTTTCTTGCTTTCTCAACGACTGTCCTGATAACGGCAACTAGCGGGCTCGGACAGCAATACAATTCGAATCTCTTCTCTGCGATGCAGTGGCGACTGGTTGGTCCGCATCGTGCGGGACGAGTCACGACGGTGGCGGGAATTCCCGGCAAGCCGGCGATCTATTACTTCGGCACGCCGGGCGGCGGTTTGTGGAAAACGATGGATGGTGGGCGGGTTTGGAAACCGATTTTTGACGATGTGCAGGTGGCGTCGATCAGCGCGTTGGCGGTGTCGGCTTCGAACCCGGACGTGATCTATGTCGGCACAGGTGAATATCTGGAAGGAAATGGCGTTTACAAATCGACTGACGGTGGCGCGACTCTCTTCCATCATCATCGATCCGCGCGATTCGAACATGGTTCTGGTTGGCAGTTTTGACATCTTCGCGGCAGGTCCACAGCGCGGTTTGTTCAAGACGAGGGATGGGGGCAAGACCTGGAACCGAGTGTTCTTTAAGGATGACAAGACCGCCATCGTCGATATGTGCGCCGCGCCTGACGACGCTCGAATCGTTTATGCGGCGACCTTTAGCTTTCAATTCGATCCGGCCAGCAGACGGCCAACAGCAAGTGAATCGCAAGTTTACAAATCGACTGATGAAGGCGCGACCTGGCAACAAGTCAGCGGCGGGGGCTTGCCTAATAATCCGCGCGGACGAATCGGTATTGCGGCGGCGCCGGGCACTGATGGCAAGCGCGTTTACACGATCATGAATCAGGGATTCTTTCGCTCAGATGACGGCGGAGCGACGTGGCAGCAAAGCACGAAGGATCCGCGCGTCGTCGGCAGCGGATATTTCAGTCGCGTCTATGTCGATCCGAAAAACGACGATGTGGTTTACGTGATGCAGACTTCGACGTATCGCTCCAGCGATGGCGGCAGAACGTTCGCGGCTTGGAAAGGTGAGCCAAGCGGCGAAGACGATCACGTGCTCTGGATCGATCCGAATGATTCGCAGCGAATCGTGGAAGGTACGGATCAGGGCGCAGTGATCACGCTCGATGGCGGCAGCACCTGGAGTGAGTGGTTCAATCAACCCACGGGCGAGATGTATCACGTCATTGCCGATAGCCAGTTTCCTTATCGCTTGTACGCATCCCAACAGGACAGTGGCTCGATCGCGGTGCAGTCACGCAGCGACTTTGGAATGATCACCTATCGCGATTGGTTTTCGACCGGCGCGTTCGAGAGTGGTTACATCGCTCCCGATCCGCTGAATTCGAGTCTGGTTTATTCGGTTGGCTGGTATGGTTCTGTGTTCAGATTGGATCGCACCACCGGACAGATCGCGACCGTGTTTGCGCCCGGCGCGAAGTACCGCTACACCTGGGAGACGCCTTTGGCTTTTTCACCGCGCGATCCGAAGACGCTTTACGTTGGCATGCAATACGTTTTGAAATCGAGCGACGGCGCGCAGACGTGGGCTGAGATCAGTCCTGACCTCACCGAGAAGACCCCGTCACCTAAACCAACGGGAGTGATTCAGACAATTGCGCCGTCCGCAGTACAAGCCGGAGAGGTTTGGGTAGGCACGAGCACAGGCTTGGTGCAGCTCACGCGAAACGACGGCGCCAACTGGGACAATGTCACGCCGTCTGAGATGCTTGCGAACAGCAGCATCACTTTGGTCGAAGCTTCACCGACAGATGCAGACACGGGTTACGTCGTCGCCTCGGTGCGCAATGACTTGCATCCTTACATCTTCCGTACGCACGACGGAGGCAAGACGTGGCAGAAGATCGTCACCGGGCTGCCGGAATCGGGAATCGCTCGCGTCGTACGCGAAGATCCTGGACGCAAAGGATTGATTTATGCGGGCACTGAAACCGGTGTGTATGTTTCGTTCGACGGCGGTGAGCACTGGGCGACGCTGCAATTCAATCTGCCGACGGTGTCCGTGCGCGATCTCAGGGTGCACGACAATGATTTGGTCGCGGCAACATATGGCCGAGCACTCTGGATTCTCGACGATTTGTCGCCGCTGAGGCAGAGCGGCGGTGAAACGACGAAGGACAACGCGCAGTTGTTCAACCCTGAAACGGCGGTGCGCGTGCGTTGGGACAATCATCCGGACACTCCTCTGCCACCGGATACGCCACACGGGGACAATCCGCCTGACGGAGCGATCATTTACTACTACTTGAAATCTCCCGCGAAGAAGATCACCCTCGAGATTCGCGATGAGCATGACAACCTTGTCCGAAGCTTCTCGAACATACCGTCGCCCGTCGATCCACGACCAAAGAACGTTCCCGATTACTGGTTCGAACCGCCGGAAGTCTTAACAACCAAGGTTGGGCTGAATCGCTTCGTGTGGAATCTTCAATGGCCGCATCCTGACACGCTGGCCTACAGCTTTCGCGGCACGCCTCTAGATTACGTCGAGTACACGCTTCCCGATCACGCGGTCGCGGGCAACACACCTGTGAATCAGCCGCCAGGGCCGCTCGCCGCGCCGGGACGCTACAACGCTGTCCTAACAGTTGACGGTCACACGTACCGACAACCCTTGATCCTCACACTCGATCCGCGCGTGCATTTGTCGCAAACTGATCTCGAAGCGCA
>QHXE01000667.1 GCA_003222835.1 Acidobacteriota bacterium
AGGTCTTTCAAACTTTGATGTCCGGCACAACGCCATCATCAACGTGCTTTACGAACTGCCATTCGGGAAGAGCCTTAGAGGTGTGAGCGGGCAGCTTTTAAGCGGATGGCAAATCGGCGGCATCGGTACCTTCGCAGCAGGAGTTCCGTTTACCGTCGAAAACTCCGCCAATCGCTCCCAGAACCAAGCGACGGGATCGAACTTCTCTGATCGTCCAAACTTGGTCACGGGCGCAAGCAATAACCCGACGCACGGAGTTTCCGCGGGCTGCACTTTTGGTACTGGCACTTCGGCCATCACTGTTGCGGCGGGAACGCTGGTAGGAACGCCGAGCCACTGGTTCGATCCTTGCGCCTTTGTACCGCAACCGCTGGGAACCTTCGGCAATTTGGGAAGGAATACTCTGATCGGTCCGGGACGTTCGACGATCGATTTTCTGGTTAACAAGCATTTTCGGATCTCCGAAAAGCGCGAACTGCAATTTCGGACGGAAGTCTACAACATTCTGAACCATCCGAACTTTGAAGCACCGAATATCAACTTCCGGCGGATATTCGATGGGAGCGGGAATCTGTTGCCGACCTTCGGCCAGCTTACGAACACGACGTCGACGTCTCGGCAGATCCAGTTTGGCCTGAAGTTCATCTTTTAGCGTGTCGCGCGTATGGCGTGGCTAGCCGAAATAGACGCCGCGGACGCAGAGGGAGAGCCAATCAGTAATAGGAAACTTTGCGTCGGCGGCGTTAGTTTTGTTTGGGTCCCCGAAAGTCATGACGCTATCAAAGCAGAAAATCATGAAGGCGATGGTGGTTGCGTTGCTTCTGCTTGCCGGGGCTACGGTGTTCGCCGCGCGATCGCAACAGCAGGAACCACGCGAACCGCGAGACAAAGTGGTACTGCCTGAGAACTACTTGCCCGAGGGCGAAGCTCGCGACATTATCTTTCAGGCTTGCGTGCAGTGTCACGATTTGCGGAACACAGTCTCGCAACGCAAAACGGCTGCGGCCTGGAAGCGAACCGTTGACGAAATGATCTGGCGCGGGGCGCCTTTGATGGCTGACGAAGCCGAAACGATTACAAAGTATCTCGCTGCATCATTTGGTCCCGACAAGCCTATCCCTGAGGAATTGAAGAAGAAATCAACGGGTTCTAAGCATTGAGAAATCTAGTCAAGGACTACCTCGGGAAAAAAGTCTCGCGTCGTAGCTTCATTAGCAAAGCGACCGCGGCGGGTTTCACTGTGGCCGCAGCGCGCTCTTCGCTGAGCGCCCTTGAACCAATCGTTAGCGCGGAAACAAGTATCCCTACAATCGTAACCACAACAACAAAATCATTCGCGGGAACAGGCGGCGAGCTGCTCGCGGAACAGATTCGCTCTACGGGAACGCGTTTCATCTTCATCTGCAACAGCTCGGGCATGGGCCCGTTGTGCGACGCAGTAGTTGATAGGCCCGACTTACAATTCATTCAAGGCGTTTCTGAAAACCAGGCGGTGGGGATGGCTGATGGCTATGCAAAAGCGACGGGGCAAACGTCGTTCGCCTGTTTCAGTCGCGTTGGTGGTCCCATCGCGAGCGCCAACATGTACAACGCGATGAAGGACCGCACGCCCGTGGTGATTGTCACCGACCACATGGACTCGACAGCAGATGGTCGCGATGGTCACGAGGACTTGGACGATTGGCTGGATGCCTTTAAGCAATACACAAAATGGCGTTGGCTGGTTAAGGAAGGCAATCGCATTCCTGAATGGGTAGCGCATGCTTACAAAGTTTCCTCGACGGTGCCTGGTGGGCCAACCTTCGTTCGGATTCCTCGCAACGTCCTTTACCAAAACCACAAGGCCGGAATCTTCTCGCGGGAGAGCATTTCAGTGCCGATGGACATGACGCCCAATCCGAAACATATCGAGCGCGCGCCCCAGATGCTGTCGAGTTGGCGGAACTGCTCGCCATTCCCGTGACGCAGGGGTGGAGTTGGGCCGCGGATTTTCCCACCGATCATCCGCTGTACCTCGGTGGCTACCTCGATCCGATGCGTTTTCCCGATCCAATTGATCTCTTTCTGAACCTCGGCACGAGCTTGCCGGACCCGGGAAGCGCCACGACCGCGATTCCGGGTACAGCAAAGATAATTCACGCTCGGGTTGATAGCCGACAGTTGGGCGCCGACTATCCGGTCGATCTCGCGATCGTGGCCGATGTGAAAGAGACGGCGCGAGCATTGACCGAAGCCGTTAAATCGATGGCCACTAAAGAGCGGCTAGCGAGCATTAAGCAATCACGCTGGAATGCGACCAAGACTTTCACCGACAAGCTCAAGCAATCTTATCTGACCGCCGCTCGCAACGGGTGGGACGAGAGCCCGCTCACCTGGCCGCGCCTTTTACTGACGTTGAATGAAATGCTCGACGACGACGCGGTCATAGTTGAAGAAGTCGGCACCGAAGATTGGATCCTGCGTTCATTTCCTTTTGCTGAAGGTAAGAAGACGAAGATTGGCCGCACGCTTGGTCGCTCGCTGTGCTGGGGCATGGGCGCTTCGATTGGAGTCAAACTGGCGCGTCCCGATAATCAGGTAGTTTCGCTTCAGGGAGACGGCGGGTTTCTTTTCGGACAGAGCGATTCGCTGTGGGCCATGTCACGTTACGACGTTCCGATCATCACGATCGTCTGCAATAACCGGAGTTATGACGAGCCGCGCAACAACATCATGATGAAAGGCGGGCGCTCGCGGCAGGAAAACAAAGACATGATCTGTTATCTCGGCAGTCCCGACGTTGAGTTCACGCATCTGGCCAGCGCTTACGGCATACGTGGCGAGCGCGTCGTGCATCCTGCCGAATTTAAGCCTGCGTTGCAGCGCGCGATCGCCACGACCCGAGAAGGTCGTCCCTATTTGCTAGACGTTCTGGTGGCCCGCACAGGCTTGGCGGCCGATTCAACCTGGTACCCACGCTACTCAGTGGCGCAGGCGAGAAAGAGAAAAGTTTGATTATTGTGTTGGCGGCCCACTTGAGCGGCAGTGCTCCGAGGCGCGCATGCTGATCATACAGAGGCCCTTGCGAGTGAGAGCGGCTAGCTGGAGGCTTAGCTTCCGAATGTTTATTTTTCATTCCGGAATTCTTCGGGACTGCCGCACATTCCTAACCACGGAATACAGCGTGAAGACGATTTGAAACAAGAACGACGTTCATTCATCTGGGTCGGGGAGGGGTGAAAAAATGAAATACACTTCAGTTCGAGCGGTACTCGGCGTAGTGGTACTGATGTTCTTGATGCAGGCGAACCCTCAAGACTTGTGGGCTCAAACGACGAACGGGACGATCCTCGGCGCCGTGCGCGACTCCGCTGGCGGTGTCGTTCTGGGGGCAAACATTTCTGCCAGGAGCACTGAGACGGGAGCCGTGCGAAGTGTCACGACCGACAGCTCGGGCGCGTACCAGATCCTCAGTCTGCCAGCCGGCGCTTATGATATCGAGGCTTCCTATCAGGGCTTCAAGACCGAACTCAGGAAGGGGATTGTGGTAACGGTGGCCGCTCCGGCTACCGTGAACTTTACCCTCGAGGTGGGCGAAATGCAGGAGAAGGTGGTGGTCACGGCGCGCCCGCAGGAGTTGAACACAACAGACGCAAGCATGGGCGGGCTCGTGGGAGAGACTGCGGTTCGCGAGCTTCCCCTCAACGGTCGCGACTGGTTACAACTCGCGACGCTGCAGGCGGGAGTTGTGGGCGGAATAGGGCAGCAGTCAGCCGCGGCTTCCACTAATTCCCGCGCGGCCCGCGGCAACGGAGTGGCGCTTGTTATTTCCGGCAATCGTCCGACGGGAAACGTGTTTCTCGTGGATGGCCTGGTCGTGAATGACCAGGCCAACGGTAGCCCCGGCAGCGGCTTGAACGTTAATTTGGGAGTAGAGGCCATCCGCGAATTCCGGGTTTTCACCGATGAGTACACCGCAGAGCATGGGAGGTCGACTGGAGGCGTGGTCACTGCCATCTTCAAGTCAGGCACCAACCAATTCCACGGCAATGCTTATGAATTCCTGCGGAACAGCGCTCTGGATGCGCGCAACTTCTTTGATTCCTGCCCGACGACTGAACCCAACTGTAAAGATGGCGGAAGGCCGCCATTCCGGCGCAATCAATTCGGCGCCTCGGCGGGTGGGCCAATCAAGAAGGGCAAGACTTTTATCTTTGGCGATTTCGAGGCACTCCGGCAATCGAAAGGTATAACGCACAACACCGTTACGCTCTCTCCCAACGCCCTCAATGGCTCGATCGTTCCAATTGCACCGAGTGTCCGACCTTATCTTGGGTTTTTCGCACCTGCGAATCAGAACATCAGCCCCGATGGGCTTTCGGGCATATACCATTTTGTCGGAACACGCATTGGAAATGAAAAGTAT
>QHXE01000668.1 GCA_003222835.1 Acidobacteriota bacterium
TAAGGGCGCGGATCGATCACGTAAAGGAGATCTCCCTTTTTAACGATTGCGCCCGCTTCAAAATGAATCTCGGTAATGTATCCAGACACGCGTGGCCGAATCTCGACCGATTCAACCGGATCCAGCCGCCCGGTGAATTCGTCCCATTCGTTTACCTCCTTCTCGACGACAGTAACGACGTTGACCGGCAGCGGACCTTGCGACGGTGCAGACGCTTTCCTGCACCCACTCGCCGCGAGCAACACGAGCAAAAAACCAATGCTAAAAAAACTGTTTTTCATCAAGGATCGGTTCACGTAATTTCACGCCTTCGCGCGGTTGTCACGTGTCTTTTTGTGAACTCTGGGTTTCAAGCTGCCGTAGCCGGTGAGAACGAGCGTCTTCTTTGCCAGTGGTGATTACTTTTTGATCGTAGATAGAACGGATTCGCAGGGTGATTTCTGTATCCTGATTGAAGGTCCGCTCGAACGAGACGACACCGAAGGCAAGGCCGTGCGAAATTGTCCGCCACGCAATTCGCTGTTCGGGAATTCGGAGTAATACGCGAACGACACATTGTCGTTCTTTGCCATCGCGAAGCCAGCTAAAGGCGAAGCGGGTCGCATCGATCTTTCGCACTTCTCGCACCGGCGTGATAAATCTCGGAAATTCTCAAACTGCGACCATCGTTCATAGACTTTCACGGTGGGCGCGCGGACGACGGTGGAACGGCGCCTTGCATTCATTGCAATTGGCAATGACTCCTCGGCCTGAGTCGACTTGTTAGGCTGAAAACTGTTGGAATTCATTTCTTTGGGCGATTAGCTGGCTTTATTTTAGCAAACAGCACGCTTAGCCACGTGCTGAGTACAGAGATGCCGGCGAAGAAAACAATCAGCGCCAGGTTGCCACCGCTAGAAACCTTTCCGATTCGAAACAGAACATACCCAACAATCAGATTAACCAGCGCCCAAATCACATTCGTGGTCGGCGAGGACAGTCCTTTTCCGGGAGGCTGGGCGAACGGAGTCGGAAACCGGTCGCCCGAAATACCATGCACAAAATGCGGCACCACGTTAGCTAGAAACGTTCCCGCGAAGAAGCAAACGACGTAGTGATACCAGTTCATGATGCGTCTTCTCTTTCAGCCGCGATCACTCGAAATGTCGAACGATGGTTTGACAGAGCTATGGAACCAATGCGTCGTATCCGCTGATTCAGGCGAACCCGTTCCGCAAAGCTGGTCGCATCGTTTGTTTCGTCTTGGTTGATAGTTAGTTCGTCCATACCTTGCCGGGCCAAAGCGTGCCTTCGTTGAAATCAGCTTTGGGTCACATGCCCTCCATCGCTATCGCGCAAGGGTGGGAGTTTTTGTTGTCCCGAATGGGGCGGTGCTCGCTACCTCTTTGGAGGCATTGTCGCTAGGCCCCTTGTTGTAGCGCCGCTTTCACCACGTTGGATGTTGTGACGGTCATCATAAGAGTATTCCTCTCGTGTTAGGCTAGGCCAAGCGATTCAACCGTCGGCTCATCTACAGTCGCGGTTACGGCGAGCCCGTGGTCGCCCTGATAATTCGCTAACGCTGCTCGTGTCGACGGGTCGAGCGATCCAGTAACTGGGCCAGAGTAATATCCGTCCTGAGTTAGCGCGGTCTGCACGTTTGTGATGACCTGATCGGGCAGCAGGTTTCCGTAGGCGTAGATCGGTCCGTCATTATCATATGAGTAATTCGGATCGTAGCCCCAGGCCGGATACCAATAGCTGTTATCCCAATAGTAAAATCCGCCAAGCACGAACACGATTGTGCGGAAGTGTCGCTTCCACCAATC
>QHXE01000707.1 GCA_003222835.1 Acidobacteriota bacterium
AGACGTGATCGGAGCCGTGCCGGTGAGCTAAAAATGGGTTGGACTAAACCGCGGCAGGAGCTTTGCCCTATGGGTTTTGTTCGATGAATGCGGGAGGAGAGGGAGAGAGCAAGCGGCGAGTAATGCCGGCAGTGCGCTGTTGAGCTGTGCCGCGGCAAGCTTCTGGCAGTCGGGAGCGGGCGAAATACATGGCCATTTCGGCAACCGCACAAGATTTTGAACGGCGTAAGACAGCACGAGCCCTCCAACTCGACGGCCTCGAGTTCGCGACCAAGGCAGCTCGGATTCGCTGGCGATCGATTATGATGTGTCTTGGATAGCGGGCGAGGAACGAACCGGCTGCAGAGCCTGGACGGCGATCATGTGGCCGCGGTGGCAAACAGGGCATTCTCGCAAAGAACGCCCGGTGAGCCTGTCGTATCGATCCCGATAATCCTCGGGCGTCACCGGCTCGGAAGAGCCCACCGGCGGAGTTGGTGAAGGAACCGCGCCGAGAAGTTGGCGGCACAGCTCTAGTTTCTGCTTGCGATGGGGATTGGCCAGGAAGCCGTAGTAACGGATGCGGTGGAACCCGTTCGGTAGAACGTGCAGGAGGAATCGCCGGATGAACTCGTCGGCCGAGAGGGGCATGATTTTCTGCTGGTTGTGATCGCGATAGTCCCGCCATATGAACTTCACCTGGCCGTTCTTGATGTCCAGGATCCGCTGGTTGGAAATGGCCACCCGGTGGGTGTAACGGCCGACGTAGTCGACCACCTGCTGGGGGCCAGCGAAGGGCGGCTTGGCGTAGACGACCCATTCCAGGTTTCTGACGGAATCGAGGTGGCACTGGAAAGCCTGCGGATCTCGTAGGGCCTCGAGCGAAGAGAAGAACTGCAAATTGCCAGCGTCGAAGGCCTCCTGGAGATAGGTTAGAAACAATCGGCGGAACAAGCGGGACAACACGCGCACGGGCAGGAAGAAGTGCGGGCGGCAGGAGATCCACCGACTGTCGTCGGGAGAGATTCCGCCGCCCGGGACGACACAATGGAGATGGGGATGAAACATCAGGTTCTGTCCCCAACTGTGGAGTACGGCAAAGAAGCCGATCTCGGCTCCCAGATGTTTGGGATCGGCGCCGATGGTGGTCAAGGTCTCGGCCACGGCACGAAACAGAATGTCGTAGACGACCGCTTTGTTCTGGTAAGCGATGGAAGCGATCTGCTCGGGGACGGAGAAGACGACATGAAAATAGTGTGTCGGGAGAACTTCGGCCGTTCGCTTCTCGACCCACGCAGCACGCGCGAGTGATTGGCACTTCGGGCAATGGCGGTCGCCGCAACTGTCATAGCAAGGCCGCTCGTGATTACAGCAGTCGCAGCGTTCGAGATGACCGCCGAGAGCTGCGGTGCGACACACTTCGATTGCGGTCATGACACGTCGCTGCGCTGTTGAGAGCGACCCATCATGCTGTTGACGATAGGCTTCGCCGTAGCGGCGGAAGATGTCCGCCACTTCCCACTTCGGGCGCTCCACCGGAGTGGGCGATCAGCGGGAGTGGGGTGATGCGGGCTTCACCTCCATCGAAACCGGGCGAGGCAGCAAATCCAGAGGGCTTGAGGTGGAGCAGACTTTGCTGGTCGCCATGGTCAAGTATTTTGCGGTTGTGGCCAAACTGCGATGCCCGAGCAGGAGTTGAATCTTGCGGACGTCGGTACCTTGTTCGAGCAGATGACAGGCGAAGGCGTGGCGCAGCGAATGGGGTGTAATGGGTTTCGGAATCTTCGAAATCAGACGGGCCTTCCGGCACTCCAACTGAACCGCCAACTGACCGATGTGTTGGCCCGGAAACTCGCCCGAGAAGAGCCAATCTTTTGGCTTCTCGACGAGCCACCAGGCACGCAGGATCTCAAGCAGTTTGGGCGACAACATCGTGTAGCGATCTTTTTGCCCTTTGCCTTGCTGGACCCGGATGACCATGCGTTTGCTGTCGATGGCGGGCGGGGTGAGGGCGATGGCCTCGGAGACACGCAGCCCGGCGGCATAGCACGTGGTCAAGATGACGCGATGCTTTCTGCTCCTAACGCAGTTCAAAAAGTGAAGGACCTCCTCGGGGCTCAGGATGACGGGCAGCCTTTGAGGCTTCTTTGGGGCGGGAATGACCTCATCCAGAGACCAATTCCTTTTGAGAGTGATCTTGTACAGGAAACGGAGCGCCGACATCGCCACAATAATGGTGGTGGTGTCCAGTTCCTTTTCATTCGTCAAATAGATCTGGTAGGTGCGGATCTGCTCGGGTCCCAGCAGTTCAGGCGACTTGTGGAAGTGTCGCGCGAAGAGCGAGACCTGTTGGACGTACACTTGTTGGGTGCCCACGGCAAGGTTCCGGACCTGCATGTCCTCGATCATGCGTTGGCGAAGAGAAGTCATACGAGAGCTCCTTTGCGAGAGGGATTGGCTGCTGCGAACAGCCGTCTGATGATGTCGCAAAGGAACGCGCAAGGAGAGGAAAACTGGAAGCTGCGGTGGGCACTACCTATCGACGGAACACGGCTGTGGCACCACCACATACCGCACCGCGGTTTAGTTCAATACAGACTTTCGTGTAAAAGCTCCCTTTGAGGAGATACGGTGAGTGTCTAAAAATCTAAAAAGGGTTAGTGAGGATCCCCAGAAGAACTATCACTGTCACGGAAAGCGGTCGAGACCTCCATTCCGAGTGCGCTCCTT
>QHXE01000073.1 GCA_003222835.1 Acidobacteriota bacterium
TTCTCAAACCACTAGCACTAATACGAGCAGTGAATCAAAACTTCCAGACCGAGGACTCGCCGAATCTTCGACTAATACTTCCTCGCTGAGGGCGACGGAAAAAGCAGCCGCTTCATCAGGCAATGGTCCTTCGCCATCGAGTGAAGTTATCGCGGTACCGGCCCAAGCCTATATGGCTACCGCCTACAGCCTGCGCGGGCGAACGAGCAGCGGCAGACCTGCCAGCCGCGGATTAATCGCCGCCGATCCTTCTGTATTGCCATTGGGCACTCGCGTCTGGTTAGAAGCCGGTCCTTTCAGTGGCGAATACGTTGTAGGTGACACCGGCGGATCAGTGAGAGGCCGTCGCATCGACATCTGGACTCCTACTGCCAACGAAGCTCTCCGTTTTGGCCGAAGAGTCGTAAAGCTCACAGTGCTTTCTTTCGGAGGCAAACGCGCAAAGTCGGCTTCCGTTCGTTCTCGCTCAACAATTTCGTCGACGACCACACAATCGGCGAACAAGCAGGAGAAATAAATTCGGTGAGCGGCTTAGATTAATCAGCCTTCGGTGAGGCTTTGTGAGGCCGCGAATCGTGTGTTATCTTCTCTGGTTTCAAAATCCTTCCGAGTTTTTGCCTGTAAGGCCTTCGGTATTATCAATAGGAGTTGAGCTGGAAAAATATGGCTACGCCTAACGGAAATGGCAACGGACATGTCGGGAAAGTCGTGCAGATTATCGGCCCGGTAGTCGACGTCGAGTTCGGAGAGAAATATCTGCCGCCGATCTATCAAGCGCTGCGAATTACTTCCGATGGCTTTGAAGTGCCCGAACCGATCGATGTAATTGCCGAAGTGCAACAGCACTTGGGGGAACGCCGCGTGCGCGCCGTTTCGATGTTGCCGACTGACGGCATGGTGCGCGGAATGAAAGCGACCGACACGGGTGGGCCAATCACCGTGCCGGTGGGCGAGGGCACACTCGGTCGCGTAATGAACGTTATCGGCGAGCCGGTCGACAATCTCGGCGACATTCCGCACAAGCAACGCTATCCGATTCATCGGCACGCGCCGACGTTTGAAGAGCAATCAACCGAATTGCAGATGTTCGAAACGGGAATCAAGGTTATCGATCTGATTCAACCATTTCTCCGTGGCGGCAAGATTGGCCTGTTTGGCGGCGCCGGCGTGGGCAAGACCGTCATCGTGATGGAACTGATCAATAACATCGCGAAAGCGCGTTCGGGCTTTTCAGTCTTCTCAGGGGTCGGCGAGCGCACGCGCGAAGGCAACGACCTTCTGCGCGAAATGGTCGAATCAAAGGTCATCGATTTTGGTGAATCGTTCTATCAGAACTTTGAAGAGACTGGCGTTTTCGACATGACCAAAGTCGATCTGAAGGCAGTCGAGAATTCCAAGGTGTCGCTCATCTACGGTCAGATGACGGAACCGCCGGGTGCGCGTCTGCGGGTCGCGCTGTCTGGGCTCACGGTGGCTGAGTATTTCCGCGATCAAGGCATGGATGTGCTGCTTTTCATCGACAACATCTTCAGATTTACTCAGGCAGGTTCGGAAGTGTCCGCCCTCTTGGGGCGCATGCCGTCCGCCGTAGGTTATCAACCGAATCTGGCGACGGAAATGGGCGAGATGCAGGAGCGCATAACTTCGACCAAGACCGGATCGATCACTTCAATTCAGGCCGTCTACGTTCCTGCCGACGACTATACCGACCCGGCGCCAGCGACCACCTTTGCGCACCTTGACGCCGTCACCGCGCTGTCACGCCAGATCGTCGAGCTGGGAATTTATCCGGCAGTCGATCCGCTCGCTTCGTCGTCGCGCATTCTCGATCCGCGCATCGTCGGTGAGGATCATTACAACACGACCCAGCAGGTCAAACAGATTCTTCAACGTTACAAAGACCTTCAGGACATCATTGCTATCTTAGGTCTAGACGAGTTGTCTGACGAAGACAAACTGGTGGTTTCGCGCGCGCGCAAAATTCAAAGGTTCTTCTCGCAACCGTTCCACGTCGCGTCACAGTTCACCGGCCGCGAAGGGAAATACGTCAAGCTCGAGGACACGATCAAAGGCTTCAAAGAAATTATCGAAGGCAAACACGACGATTTGCCCGAGCAGGCGTTCTATATGGTCGGCACGATCGAAGAAGCAGTCGAAGCGGGGAAGAAGCTGAAGTAGCGTGTCAGAACCGCCTGGTAGCGGGCGGTTTATCTCTATTACGAGAGATTCTTTATGCAACGATCAACAGCCCGCTACCGCAGACGGTTCTGACTTTCTATGGCCGATCAACTACAACTCGAAGTCGTCACTCCTGAGCGACGCGTGCTGTCGGAGTCCGTGAACTCGGTGACGATACCCGGACGCGGGGGCGAAATGCAGATTCTTCCCGGCCACGCGGCGCTAATTTCAGAACTTCAAACCGGCGTGCTTGCTTACAATCAAAGCGGAACCAACTCTCAGTTGCACGTTTCCGGAGGCTTCGTCGAAGTCAACGACGATCGCGTTTCCGTGTTAGCTGAGATTGCCGAACGCCCCGAAGAAATCGACGTGGCGCGGGCTAAGCTGGCGCGCGAACACACCGAAAAGGAATTGAGTTCGTGGAGCGGAACTGAAGAAGACTTCGAGAAGGCTCGCGCCAAGCTCGAACGCTCGGTGGTCCGCTTGCAGTTGGGCACCCATTCCAGCGTGAAAGCATAATCCCTCCCAGCCGTTAAATCAGTTGTGATCATCGAATCATCGGCACCAACACGCGTCGACCTGGCGGGCGGCACTATTGATATCTGGCCGCTCTATCTTTTTCATCCGGGCGCTATGACCGTGAATTTTGCGCTCTCCTTGCGGGCGCGGGTGCGGATCGAAACGCGCGACGACGATCGCATCATTTTGGAATCACGCGACCGCGGCGTTCGGGTTGAGACGACAATCGAACGCAGGGGCGAACTGGCAAATGATGAACAAATTGAAATGGTTTCGAAGATGGTCAACTTCTTTCAACCGGAGATTGGCTTTCATCTGGTGGCCGAAAGTGAGGCTCCGGCGGGCGCCGGCATTTCGGGATCCTCGGCGCTGGCTATCGCGTTAATTGGCGGACTAAACCGTCTGGTGGGAAATCGGTACGACGCGCGCAAGTTCATCACGATTGCGGCGAATATTGAAAGCACTGTGATCAAAGTACCAGCCGGTTTTCAGGATTACTATCCAGCGTTTTACGGCTCGACTTCATGCCTTCATTTTCGACCGGACGGAATTGAGCGCGAGCATCTGAGAATCGATGAAGAGGAATTAGAGCGGCGCTTTGTGATTTGCTACACCGGCGAGCCGCGGAATTCAGGTATTAATAACTGGGAGATCTTTAAGCGCCACATCGACGGCGATGCGGAGTTATTTGAGATCTTCGAACGCATTCGTGAGGCCGCTAAACGAATGCGAGCGGCGCTGCTGGCAAACGACTGGAACGCCGTAGCCGAAACGATGCGCGAGGCTTATCCAAATCGCAAACGCCTCGCGCCCGGCATCACCACGCCGCAGATGGATCGTCTGGTCGACAAGGCTTTAGCTAACGGAGCGGAAGCCGCGAAAGTTTGTGGCGCCGGCGGCGGTGGTTGTATTGCGTTCCTTTGCGCTGAAACACGCAAAGAGGATGTCGAACGCGCGTTGATCGAAGAGGAAGGTCCAGAGATTTTGAACTGGAAGGTATCGCGTGAAGGGTTGATGGTTAAATGCTAGGCAGCCAAACCCGCAGCCCGCAATCCTTTGCTTCGCTGTTCACTTCGCCACAAATCGTATTGAGCCTTCTTAGTGGTAGTCTCCATTATTCGCATGGTAACATCCTGCGCCATCGTCTTTAGATTAAGCACAAAGGAAGAATTTGATGACCGCAACTTATTCGCGCGCAACCGCTCTGCTGCTTTCAGTTCTGCTTTTCATCAGTCTCATTCCGCTGTCCGCGCTGGGCGAGGAAGGCATGTTCCTGCCCAACATGCTCAATGAACTTCCGCTGAAGAAGCTGCAACAGCGGGGGCTCAAGATTCCGATCGCCGATATTTATAATCCGAACGGGCCGAGCATCAAGGACGCCGTAGTGATCGTTGACGGCGGCACGGGCGAGTTTCTTTCGCCTGAGGGCTTGCTGCTGACGAACCATCACGTGGCCTTCGATGCGCTGGTCGCGGCTTCGGACCCTGCGAAGGATTACGCGTCGAATGGTTATTTCGCGCATAATCACAGCGAAGAGTTGCCGGCCAAAGGCTACACCGCCCAAATCACACAAGAGTTGAAAGACGTCACGGCCGAGGTGCTTGCCGGAATAACCGACGTCACGTCGCCGCAGGACCGCGCGGCCGCAATCGCCAGCAAGTCGCGCGCGATTGCCACGGCTGCCAGCAAGCCGTCCGAAGGCATCACCGCGAACGTGTTGCCGCTGAACGAAGGACTCTCGTATTACCTGTTCACATATCTAACGCTGCGGGACGTTCGCATTGTTTACGCGCCACCAAAGAATATCGGCTTCTTCGGAGGCGACCCGGACAACTTCGAATGGCCAAGGCATGACGGTGACTTCACTTTCATGCGCGTGTACGCCGGGCCGGATGGCAAACCCGCCGAGTACGCTGCCAGCAATGTGCCTTTCAAGCCGAAGAAGTTTCTTTCGATCTCGATGGGCGGAGTGAAGGAGAACGAGTTTGTCATGGTTATGGGTTATCCGGGTTCGACGCGACGCTATCGCGAGAGTTACTCGGTTGCTTACAACCAGGACGTGGCGATGCCCTTCATTATAGATGTCTTCAACAAACAGATCGAAGAACTACAAAACGTCGGCAAAGGCAATCGCGAGCTTCAGATAAAGCTGCAAAGCAGAATCTTTGAAATTTCCAATACTTTGAAAGATCTGGAAGGGTCTGTCATCGCGATGCGACGCGAAGGCATCGTAGATAAAAAGCGAGCGGAAGAAACAGCCTTCGCGCGATGGATCAGCGAAAACCCCGATCGCCAAAAGAAGTATGGCGAAGTTTTGCCGTCGTTGGAGAAGGCGTACGCCGAATTGACCAAAACCGCGCAACGAGACCTGATGGTTCAGCAATTTGCGTCGCTCTCCGACGTTTTTGAAGTTCTGTCGCTGGTCAACGGAGTCGCGGCGGAGAAGGAGAAACCGCAATCCGATCGGAATGCAAACCTGATAATGACCGTCTTGCGCGCGCGCGGCGCCTTGCCGGAGATTTTCGCTGAACGTAACGGCGCGGTTGAGCGCGCCATGTTTATCTTCTTGTTGCGCAAAGCCGCTGAGCTTCCGGCCGGACAAAAGATAGATGCGGTTGAGAAGCGATTTGGAAATCTTCACGGCGATGCTCGCATTCGCGCCGAGGAAGATTTCGCACGCACATTCACGGAAGGTAAGAACTTCGCCACCGCGGAAGCCGTAAATGCGTTATTTGAAAAGACCCCGGCGCAACTAAAGGAATTAAACGAACCGCTCATCGACTTTGCCGGTGAGATAGGGGAACTTGGAGCTCAAATCGGAGCTAATCAGCGGGCCTTTAATGCTACTGTCTCGCTTTTGAGACCCTTGCTGGTGCAGGGCATGAGCGAGATGCATGGCAACAAGCCTTATCCCGATGCCAACCGCACTTTGCGTTTCACCTATGGCGACGTCAAGGGTTATGTTCCACACGACGCGGCTATTTACCAGCCATTCACGATGCTCTCCGGCGTGATTGAGAAGGATACGGGCCGCGAACCATTCGATGTACCCGCGAAGCTGAAGCAGCTTTACCGCGCGCGTGATTTTGGTCCTTACGCGACTCCGGACGGCCAGAATGTACCGGTTGACTTTCTTTCGACGACTGATATCATCGGCGGCAATTCCGGATCGCCGATCATGAATGGCCGCGGTGAGCAGGTCGGGATTATCTTTGATGGAAATTATGAAGGGCTCGGCAACGACTTTTTTTATAACGAAGCGAAAGGTCGGGCAATCGCGGTCGACATTCGCTACGTACTCTTTATCGCCGACAAATTTGGCGGCGCGGGTTACATTCTGAAGGAGCTGGACATTAAGAACGTACCGGCGGCCTTGCGTCGTGCTGCATAGTGTTCAAGTGACGCCACCTGCGTTAAATGGGTGGCCAAAAGTCAGTACCACCTGGGTGAGCGGGTTAATTTAAACAGGAGATTACAACTTGAAGAAGCTAACCATAATTCTTTGTCTGGCGCTGATCGCTTCAGCGCTCGGAGTCAGCGGGTTCGCGAAGTCACTTCCAATATCATCTATAAACCGACCGCAAGACAGCAATGTTTACACCCACAAAGATGCAGGAGTTCAGTTCGAGGTACCCAAGGGCTGGAAGGCAAAACCAGATGGTGAAGTCATAACGGTGTCGTCGGGGGACGAGAGCGTTCAGGTCGTGTTTTGGGTGCCGGACGAGGACACTTTCGATGCTGCGGTGAAGGAACTCGATAAAGAGTTGAGCAAGACCATCAAGAATGTTAAGACGACCAGCAAGAGCAAGGAAGATAAGCACAATGGCATGGCCCACTTTGAAGAAGCCGGCACCGGCGACGTAAACGGAGTCACCATTGCCTGGAGCGTTGACGTGCTTGGAGCCAAAAAGCCCCTGATCATTCTGACGTTCGCCGCGCCTGACTTATTGGAGAAGCAGGCCGCCGAATATATGAAGCTAGTCGGCAGCATCAAGAAAATCGAATAAACGGCTTTGTTAGCAAATTTGCGCCGGCGAACTGGTCCGATGGTCCAGACTTTTTTCTTGACATAGGAAAACCGCATCGTTTAGGATTCGCCGTCGTTTCAATCAGTGCCGGGGTCGGATTTACACCTGCCTTCGCATTTCGATTTGCAAGCGCAAGAAAAGAGATTTTGGTTTTTTCATGAAGTATGTGCACGATGATCGGCCATTTGCGCGTTCGCGTGTGCTTTGTTCGTTGTGTGTTTCGGTGTTGCTTCCTCAGTTGAAAGCGCGTCCGGCTCACAGCATTAACCTGTTGGAGAAGTAGCATAGACTTCAGTCTGTGATCGATTCGATTTCAGACGTGGTCGTCGAGGAGAAATTACAGGCTGAAGCCTATGCTACTTGTGCCAGTTCTTTCGAATCGTTAGGAGGATTCGTTTGTATGTCTAGAATAACCGGTAAGGTCAAGTGGTTTAACAACTCGAAGGGCTATGGCTTCATTGAGCAGCCAGGCTCCTCGGACATCTTCGTTCACTACAGCGCCATTCAAGGTGACGGCTTTAAAACTCTCGAAGAGGGTCAGGAAGTCGAGTTTGAAGTGACGCAAGGCCCCAAAGGACCACAGGCCGAAAAAGTGACAAAGGCGTAAGGTCTCCCCGGCTTGCTTTTAAGCACAGCCACTGACCGCTTCTGGTCGTGAGCCCGGAAGACGCGAAAAATAAAAGAAGGCGATCTCTATCATCGAGATCGCCTTTCTTTTTGGCCGACAAACTTCAGTTTGTCGATAACGCGTCACGATCAAACGGGTGATGAGCAATTTCCAGATCATCCAGCGACAAACTGGAAGTTTGTCGAACACCTACTTATCTGCTTTGGCCTTGAAGCTAACGTGCCCGTTCTCAACGTCGACGGAAAACCGGAGGCGTTCAGTTCCAACCTTTTCTTTCAGACCGTCAGCGTGTTCCATGATTAGGCGATGAAACTTAGCGAACGAGAGATCCTTAGTTGCTTCGCCACAGCTTCGCTTTGCTTCCATCAGCGCGTCGTAAACACCCTTAACTGTCTGCACGTCATGACGAACATCCGCGCAAGAGAACTCGGAACGAGCGAATGGCCCGGCGGCTTCGTGGTTCGAAGCCCGAGCGGCGGCGGCAATGTCCCGCCCCTCTTCACGGCCTTGCATGGTGCGGCGCCACATCTCGCGGAACGAAGCATATCGCGTCGCCAGCGAGTTGTAGTGGTACCTTTGTGCAAAGTTCAGCGTCCGGTCGTCGCCCAAACGTTTGAGGTGGCTCTCAAGACGCATCTTCGTGTCATAAGGCGTGCGTCTGCTGCCGCCGTTGAAGTAGATGTCATACTCTATCTTTAAGCGACGGATATCTTCTTCGAGCCGCGCCAGACGGTCCTCGACAGTGGGCTCGTTATCCGGATTGACACCCTTGTTTCTCTCACGTCGTTCTTGCGCGAGCCTGGACAGCTTGTTGTCTTTAGAAGCCAAGTGCGGGGTCTCCTATCGGGCGACGCAAGCGGGGGCGCCACCAATAACTTCAGTTCAGTGTAGGGGCTCGGCTCTTAACCTGTCAATAAAAGTTTTTCCTTCAGTCATTCGCTTGAAACTGCGGTGGAGCGAATCGGCAGCTGGCCGTGATAAAGCCCATAGACTTCTTCTTTCACTTCGGCCGGGAAACATATGCGATGCAATTCATAACCGCGGCCTAAACCGCGCACGGCTTCGCTAACTTCGCTAATCTCGCGAATCTGCGGACGCGCATAACCATCCTCGATGTAAATGCGCGTGCGCGGCTCGACCCCTTCAACAGTGTAATAGCCATAATAAGGCACATCGCTGGCGCGATCTTCGATGAAGTAGTACTGAGGATCGAAACCTCTGCGCTCGACGACAGAGCGAGCCGCATCGAGAAAGTCTTCTCTTTCGTCCTGAGGCATGTCGAGATCGATCGCTTTGAAAAGCCGACGGCCGATAAAGCGATGACTCAAATCGCTCAGCACCGGATCGCTCGAATGCTGCCATTGCTTCATATGAAAGATGACATCCGAGTCGTCCATTTCCAGATGCTCGGTGATGCTCAAAGACTGACGACGCAACACCTTTTCAAACGACGTTCCGGTCGCGCACCAAACAGAGGCGCCTCTTTCAACCAACGCTAACGCTCGCAGCAAAGCCGATCGCAGAACAGCTTCCGCCGAACGCAAGGTCCGATGAAAGTAAACCTGCCGAAACATGTAGTAGCGCGCCTGCAAATATTCTTCGATCGCAAAAACACCACGCGCCGCCACATAAATGCGATCGCGCTCCTCATCGATCTGGAGCGCATTGATGATCCACTCCAGGTCGTAAAGACCATACTTCGCTCCCGTCATCAGTGAATCGCGCAACAGATAGTCCATTCGATCCACGTCGAGCTGCGAAGAGACCAGTTGGCCCAGCGCGGCAGGCTTGAAGGTTCCTTCGATGATCGAAGCTATGCGTTGCGGCAGTTCCCTTGAGTACGAACGTAATAGACGGCCCAGTTCTGTCTCCTCGGACAGAACGGTTCTCATCGTCATCTGCTCGTGATGGACGCCGAGAATGTTTTCCATCGCGTGAGAGAATGGTCCGTGTCCCACGTCATGTAAGAGCGCCGCGCCCCGTGCGGCCACGCGATCCTCCGCGTCAATGTCATGGCGATCAGTCAACTGATCGAGAATGCGCGTCATGAGATGTAGCGCGCCCAGGCTGTGGGTGAACCGCGAGTGCTCGGCGCCCTGATAGGTGTAAAGCCCCAGACCGAGTTGCTTGATGCGGCGCAGCCGCTGAAATTCCGATGTGTCGATCAAGCGAATAAGCAACCGGCCTTCGGCGCCGTCATCGCGCAAAGGAATGATATTGTGAACCGGATCGCGATAGATTCGTTGGGACAAACTTTGGGCTACCTTTTCGGATTGATTGCGCTTGGAGTCTAACACACGTGACGGAGTTGAAGTATGCGTCGAAAACGCTAACATGGCCCCTCTTTCGTAGAGCTGCGAGACCCGAGTATTTACGGATTTTCGGAGTAAGAACGAAATTTCGGATTCGCAATAATCGCCAATGGCCCCAAAGCCGTAGTTTTCATAACAGGTGCGGGGTCTCCACTCAATGGCATCGACATTGCCTAAGAGCGAGTGGAATTGAACGTCAAGGTGGGGATGAGTATCCGATAGGCTCTTGAATGAGTGGAGTGGATACCCAGAAAAACCACCAAATCGGAATAATTAAGAAGGCCAACAGCATCGAGAAGCGCTACGGTTTTGGGGTTGTTGGCGAATTTGAATGCAAACAAATTTCGAGGCCTCTTTAACGAGGTGCTCTTTTAAGAAAGGAAAACAGACGATGAGAAAAATTTTCATGTTCGTGGCTGCCCTGAGCTTGGCGCTTTTCGCGACCAGCGCTATGGCCCAGTCGGCCACGACAGGTTCGATCGAAGGATTTGTCACCGACCAAAATGGCGCGGCAGTGAAAGGCGCCACGGTGACGGTTACTAGTCCGAACCTAATTAGTCCTCAGACGGGGACCACAAAAGATGATGGCCGCTACCAGATACTTAATCTGCCTCCCGGCCTGTACAAGGTTTCAATCGATGCTGCACAGCTTGTTCTAGCTACGGCGACGGCGACCGTAACGGTTACGGGCGCTGCGGTGTTGGATACGGCCCAGAATACGACGGGTGCTAACGTCTCGACGGATCAGTTTTCAAATTTCCCGACTCAAAGAACAGTGCAAGGGCTGTTCTCTATTGCGCCGACAGTCGCACGCTCGGGTTTGAGAGACGCCTCGGGCCGCGATCGCGATCCTTCGGTTGCTGGTTCTTCAGGGCCGGAGAACAACTACATTCTCGATGGCGTGAACACCAGCGACCCGGCCTTTGGCGGATCGGGGGCGAATTTACCATTTGAGTTTGTGCAGGAAGTTGAAATTAAGACTGGTGCTTACGGCGCTGAATACGGCAAGTCAACCGGTGGTATCTTCAACGTCATCACCAAGAGCGGTGGCAACGAAGTTCACGGTGATGCCTTCGGATATTTCAGCACGAAGGGCCTCGTGCGTAAAACCAACGAGTTCCCGTTCCAGGGCTCTGCGCCTAATGGGTTTTCTGAGATAGATGCCGGCATTGATGTGGGCGGGCCGATCAAGAAAGACAAGCTTTGGTTCTTCGGCGCATTTAACCCACAACAGCGCAAGAACTACTTCCTGACCCAGCAGTTCCACGCTCCGGTTAACAACAAAGTCACCACGCCTTACTATTCCGGCAAATTGACTTGGGCCCTTAACCAAAAGAATACCCTTACCTTCTCGACATTTGGGGACCGGACAAAGCAGACCGGCTTCTTGTTCGGTGGTTCGGGTTTCGGCGTCGATCCCAATTCGTTTCTCGGTAGGATCGAAACCGGTGGCAGTAACTATGTGGCTCGCATGAACTCAACCATTAAATCGAACATGACTGGCGAGTTCTCGTTTGGGCTTCACTTTCAGCGGGCCAACACGCTGCCATTGTCGGCTCTCCAGAGCGTGCCCTTGGTGTCAGATAACTTTGCCGTAGTTAATTCCGCTGGAGCCGTCATAACTCCGACGAATACAACTGCGCGGAGTGCCACAACGCAGAACTTCGTCGCGTTTGTCGACGGTCGCAATGGCGGTACGTTGCAGCGCGGCTTCATCCGTCAGGGCTTCGGTTTGTTCTCGCACCAGGATCGGAATCGCTGGGAGTTATCGGCCAGGATGCAGAACATCCAGGGCAAGCACACCGTTAAGTACGGATTTGAGTTCGGGCGGAATATCTACAAGATCAATACGATCTCAACCGGAACGCCGATAACTTATCCGGATCCTAACGGCGCTACCGGCGGTGACGGCGACAACGTAACAATCGGTCAGCGGGTCACCAACAATTTCGGCGTGTGTCTTGCGGTCTCGGCAACTGCCGCACAGTGTCCGGCAAGCGGGAGGCGTAGGACCGGCGGGCATCACTTCGGTGACGACGAACCTTGGTCTGGCGCCGGGATCGTTTCTTACCAATCCTATCCTGATTCTTTCGAGCGTGCGCGTGCGTGATTTCCGGTTGCAAGCACCAGACGGCACGCACACGAACATGGAAGCGTTCTATATTCAGGACGACTACAAGTTCGCCAAGAACTGGCAGTTCAACCTCGGTGCGCGCTGGGACTACGAACAGGCGATTGGCAGAGGCGGCTTCAGCTACCTGAAGCTCAACAACTGGTGGGACAATCTGGCGCCGCGGCTCGGTCTGGTCTGGGATTTCACGGGCAAGGGCAAAGGCAAGGTTTTTGTTAACTATGCCAAATACATCGAGACTCCAGTTCCACTCGATGTGAACGTCCGCGCGGGCAGTGACACAACCCAGACGGACTTGAACTTCAACGTTTCCACCTTGAATGGCCCTGGTTCAGCTTACGTGGTTGCAGACATTGGCAACCTGGGTGGTACTCATACTCCGATCGATCCCGGCTTGAAGCCGCAAAGCATCGGCGAAGCGACCGGGGGCTTTGAATATGAGATTAGAAAAAACCTGGTCCTGGGCGTCCGCGGTGTCTACCGCAATCAAATCAACGTCATTGAGGACGGTTCTTTCGACGATGGCAACAACTACTTTTTGTTTAACCCAGGCCGCCGAGGCGACGCAACCCACGGCCTGACAACTGAGGACAGCGCTTGCGAGGGTACGAATGGCTCTCCGACAGCGCGCTGTTTCGGTCCCGCACGTCGTTATTATCGGGCTCTCGAAATCACGGCCACGAAACGGTTCACCGAGAACTGGCAACTGATTGCTTCGTATGTGCGCTCAAGCCTGACCGGAAATTATGAGGGCCTGTTCCGCAACGACAATGGACAGTCAGATCCGAACATCACTTCTTTGTTCGACCTGGTGAGTCTGTTGGATAATACCTACGGGCATCTGCCCAACGATCGTCCGCATCAGTTCAAGGTTGACGGCAGCTACCGGACGCCTTTCAAGCTTCTGATCGGCGCTTCGTTCCGCGCGCAGTCGGGTATTCCCTACAACCAATTGATTCCGCATCCGGTTTACGGAAACAACGAAGGGTTTGGGGTGCCACGTGGTACGGCGATCGTTCCGACCGTCACGGCCAGCCAACCGGGCTTCCCGAACGTGGTAAATAGCATCGGTTCAAACCGCACTCCGTTTACCTGGAATCTGGATGCGAGCGCTTACTACCCGATCAAAGTCGGTGAGAAACGCGAACTGCGCTTGTCGGCCGATTGGTTCAATGTCTTCAATCAACAGCGGGCGATTCGCCTCGATGAGACGTTTTCGATTAACAGTGGTATTCCCGGTGTGGCAAACATACCGGCGAACAGATTCCCCAACCCGTTCTACGGCGCTGGAACAATCTTCCAGTTCCCATCGTCACTGCGGTTGGGCGTTAAGTTCACGTTCTAAACTTACGACTCTCACGAGCCTTATTCGAGTCTCGTGAAGTTCTTTGTCAGGAGAAGCGCTGATTCCCGGCGCTTCTCCTTTTTTCTTTTGGGTTGTGGAGACCCCGCCTGTATCATCGATTCAAAACCGCACCTTCTGGGCGGTGAAGTACAAAAAAGGAATTCTTCCCATGCTGCATGTTTTGAGCGAACAGCACAAGGGTATTAGGCACTTTTTGCCAACCGTTGCTTACCTCGCGGCGGCGGTTATGTTTTTCGTTCCGTCGGTTCAAGCGCAGGGCGGCGGCGTCGATCCCACCGGGACCGGCGGACAGCACTCTATCCGCGGCCGCATTTACTTTCCGTCCGGCCGGCGCTCTGATCTCCGCGTGATGGTAAGGCTGCAGAGTTATAATTCCGGCGAGCTTTCCGTGTTGTCTGATGCCAACGGATCTTTCGGCTTCACCGGACTCATACCTGGCAGCTACACAGTCATTGTTGACGGCGGAGACGATTATGAGACTGTAAGAGAGACTGTCTATATAGAGACTGAAGGAAATACATCTCGAACCGGCATCAGGATGCCTTTAGTTCCGAGAACTTATACTGTGCAAATTTCGCTACAGCCGAAGTACGCTGCTGCGACCAGGCCTGGCGTGCTCAGCGCCAGCCTCGCAACCGTTCCTGAGCAGGCCCGCAAGTTATACGAAAGCGCACTTGAAAACGAGAAGAAGGGCGACAACAAGAAAGCCATAGAAGAGTTGAAAGCAGCGCTTTCGATCTATCCGGATTTCCCGTTGGCATTGAATGAGCTAGGGGTTGAGTACTTAAGAAGCGGGCAGGCGGATAAGGCGGCAGACGTCTTTCGCAGAGCCGTCAGAATGAGCCCGCAGGGATTTCAGCCAACGCTCAATTATGGCGTTGCCTTGTTGAATATGCGCCGGTTTGCCGAGGCCGAAGAACAATTTCGCGGCGCTTTACGCTTAAACAACTCGGCCCTCACAGGTCACATGTATTTGGGTATTGTCCTGGCAATTCAGCGCAAGCTCGAAGAAGCTGAAAAGGAGTTGAAGATCGCGACGGATTCACAGTCGCCGGAGGTGGCCCTGGCACATCGCTATCTTGGCGGCGTCTTCTTAGAGAAGCACCAGTACCAACTCGCCGCCGCCGAACTGGAAACTTATTTAAGGCTAGTGCCAAAAGCCGCAGATGCTGACTGGCTTCGCCAGAAAATAAAAGAGTTGCACAACAAAGGCTAATTGAAATACAAAGAAATCAATTCTTTGCCGAAAGGAACTTCAAAGACAATGTTTTATTTCGCTACGAATGCGATCAGACGCTATTCAATTCCGGTTCTTGTATTTGGCTTAATACCCCTGGTCGCTGCGACGGTCTTCGGACAAGGCGGCGTCGGCAGTACGCGTGGACTGCCTGACAGCTCAGCGGGGATTCACACGATCCAAGGACACATCTACCTTCCAAATGGCCGTCGTGCCGGACCCGGCATTTCAGTCAGGCTGGAGGGCAATGTTATGGGATCTCGGAACGCTCCAACGGATCTCGACGGTTCGTTCATCTTCCGGTCATTACCGGCTGCGGATTACTCAATCAGTATCGACGGCGGAGCGGATTACGAATCGGTGAGGGAATCAGTAACCATTTACGGAAATACCGGCGGCGTTCAGGGAATCGGCTCTTCCGGTCAGACCCTAATGCTGGACGTACATCTTCGGCCAAAAGGATCCGCTGCCAATAGCGAAGCGGCGTTCGCCGGGATTCCAAAGCCGGCCGTTGATAGTTACAAGAGGGCAATGGATCTTGTAAGCGCCGGCGACACAAAAAAAGCGATAGAACAATTTAACGGCGCGCTGGCAACTTATCCTAACTTTCCTCAAGCGCTCAGCGATTTGGGTTTGCAATATATGAAGTTGGGAAAGATGGACAAGGCCGCCGAAACTTTCGAAGGGCTGCTGAAATTGAAACCTTCCGACGCAAGTGCACACTTGAATCTCGGCATTGCGCTCTACAATCAGGGCAACTTGGAAGCTGCCGAAACCAATTTACGCGAAGCACTCAAAGTGAACAGTCCGGCGCCGTCGGCTCATTACTATCTTGGCATGACCTTAATTAAGACCAAGAGATACGAAGGGGCGCAAAAGGAATTGGAACTGGCGATTGCAAACGGGGGCGAGAACCTGGCCCTCGCGCATAAGTTTCTGGGTGGTCTTTACATGAGCGCGCGCAGGAATAAGGAGGCGGCGGATGAGTTGGAAAAATACCTGAAGCTTGACCCCAAGGCTGCTGACGCCGACCGAATCAAAGGCACGATAAAGGATCTTAGAAGCAGGCAATAATACCCGCCGAGCATTCTTAAAGTTCGATCAATATAGAAGCGCCCTCCCGTTCTTGAATCGGATACTTAAAACATGCGCCAACGCCAAGGATTCAGAACAGCTAAAAGGAAAAATTCGGCATTGCGAGAGCAAGTAACCAGCAAGAAGGACGAAAGGGGTTTTTCAGCGTGTTAGCATCCCAGATCAATCGTCAAAAGTTCAACAGATGACCGAGTTTTTCTTTCTTCGTTTGCAAGTATTTCTCAGCAGATTCGGTCGGTGGAATTTCGATCGACACGCGCTCGACGATCTGCAATCCTGCTTCCTCTAAAGCCCGCAGTTTTCCCGGATTGTTCGAGATTACTTTGACCTTGCACAGGCCGAGATCGAAAAGGACTTCGGCGCACTGCGTGTACTCGCGCGAATCTACCGCCAATCCGAGCCGCTCGTTGGCTTCGACAGTGTCCGCACCCTCGTCTTGCAAGGCGTAGGCGCGAATCTTATTGAGAATCCCAATGCCGCGCCCTTCCTGTTGTTGGTAGACAATCGCGCCACGTCCTTCTGCTTCGATCATCTCCATTGTGCGATGAAGCTGCGCCCCGCAATCGCATTTCGCGGATCCAAATACGTCCCCGGTCAGGCATTGCGAATGGATGCGCACCAGAGTCGGAGTATCGCGTCGGAGCTCGCCTTTGAAGAGCGCAACGAACTCTTCGTCGCTGTGAAGAGAGCGATAACCCGCAATCTTGAAGTCGCCCCATTCGGTCGGTAGATTCGCTACCGCCACCCGCTCAACCGAAAGCTGACGCAAGAATTCGGAGCAGCAGCTCTCCTCGGATTGTTCCGCTAAAATACTCGCCATCTAAAGCCCCTCTTGCGGGTGAATCCGGCTTTTAGCAAACCGAACGTCCGCATCGATTCCTCAAAACTTTCCGGTGGTTATTGCGCAAGGGAATTATAAGAGGATGCTTACTCATGCCACAAGGCGAGGTTGTGCGTAGCTGGATACGCTGTCGCAGTCAGTGCGCCAGGAATTTATGTTTGCTTTCGCTGGCCTCCCTCTCCCTTTGGAGGGGGGAGCCTAGCGCACCACCCTTTTATTTCCTTCCTTCCGCTCCCGAGAATGAAGAGATTAGTTTCTTAATCCCTGTCAGCTACGCCCTCACCCCAACCCTCTCCCAACGGGAGAGGAAGTTTACTAAATACTTTGCCGTTGTCTTGCCTGAAGCTATTGCCGTGGATTCAAGCGCGCGATAAGATACGCGCCGGGGATGGAGCGTCAGAAGCCCCGCGTAAGCAAGGGTGCTCTCAGCAAAAAGTTAAATGTCGAACGAATCCGAAGACACTTCGCTAAGCAGAGAAGCAAACGAAATCGACACGTTTTCCGGCCAGTATGAACGCTCCGGTGAACGACGGCCCGCATTGGTTTTCCTCCGGGGCGAATTGCTCGCGGTGCCGATTCCGCTGGAGCGCAAGGAGGTCACACTTGGCCGCGCGCTTGATGCCGACGTGCGCATCAACGATGCCCGCGCGTCGCGCTTGCACGCGCGCATCACCACGGAACGCGACGAAGCGACCGGCGAGACGCGCTATAGTCTTACCGATCTCGATTCGACCAACGGCACCAACCTCAACGGCCGTCCGGTTACGCGGGCTTTCCTGGCGGATGGCGACAAGTTCGAAGTTGGCGATCAGTTGATCCGCTTTGAAATGCTCGATGAAATCGATCGCGAGTTTCAGCAGCAGATTCACCGCCTTCTGGTCCACGATGAGCTGACCGGGTTGCTCACCGGCAAATCATTCTTCTCTGAGCTGCGTCGCGAGGCGGCGCGTGCCGAGGCGGAATCGATGCCCTTCTGCGTTCTAATGATGGACATAGATTTTTTCAAAGGAGTCAACGACACCTACGGCCATCTGGTCGGCAGTGAAACACTGGAAGAGGTTGGCGCAATCATCAAAAAATCCCTGCGCGCCGGCGACGTTGGCGCGCGGTTTGGCGGTGAAGAATTCGCCGCTTTCCTGCTGGACGCCGACTACGCGCAGGGTTTAGTAGCCGCCGAGCGCGTGCGATCTTCAACCGAGAAGCATGAGTTTTCGGCTGTGCGTCGTGGCAGTGAAGAAGAACCGCGCACTCATCACATTACGATCAGTTTAGGAGTTGCTTCGTTTCCCGACGACGCGCGCGATCCAATTCAACTCGTCGAGATGGCGGATTCAGCGCTTTATCAAGCGAAGCGGAGCGGACGCAATCGCGTCTGTCCGTATCGGCTTAATGCTTTCTCAGGCGACCCATTGGCGCGGTTGAAATCTCGCCAGGAGTGAAGATCGAAATTTCACCAGCAGGAGGACGATGTCGAGGACGACTTATTTAATCGTTTTCAGTTTCTTTTTCATCATGACCGCTTGCAAGTCGAATGACACAAGCACGCCGGTGACCAACGCCAATGCGCCAGCGAGTCCCATGACCATGGTCAGCCCAGCTCCCAGCGCGCCCGCACCAAACGCGCCCGCTTCGGGGTTGAAGACCAAGGTTGACGTTTGCTCGCTGCTCGAGGGCGCCGATCTGAAGAATATTCAAGGCGAGCAACCCAAAGAGACACAAAGATCCGATCGTGAGGACGCTGGCTTCATCGTCACACAGTGCTATTATTCTTTGCCGACGTCTTCAAGCTCAGTCGTGCTGAATGTAACTACCGCGAGCGAAAGCGCAGGCGCGCGCGATCCGCGCGAATTTTGGAAAGAGACATTCGCTCGCAAAGCAGAAAAGAAGGAGCCGGATGAAAAACGCGAAGGCAGGACAAAGGAAGGCGAAGGCGAAGAACGGGCGGCCCCGCCACAGAAAATCGCGGGACTCGGCGAGGATGCCTATTGGATTGCCAGCCGCGTCGGCGGCGCGCTGTACGTGCTAAAGAAAGATTTATTCTTTCGGATTAGCGTCGGCGGCCCAGGCGATGCAAACGCCAAACTGAAGAAGTCGAAAGCCCTGGCGCAACGCGCGCTAAAGCGAATCTGAGCCAAACAGTAACATAGACTTAAGTCTGTGATCTTTGCGATTCTAAAAAAAGCGGAATTACTAGCTGCAATTGTCGAGAAGGAGAGACTGACATGAGGTTGCCGAAAATGTTACTTGGGATCGCACTGCTCTTATCGTGCGCAGTTGTCATCACCGCACAACAATCGACCGAACCACGCGCGGCATTGAACGGAGCCGCGACCGCGTCCGATGCTAAAGGCGCCGCGGCGATCGAAGCGCGTCTTTTGACCACCGTGCTTAACGGTTCCGAAGACTCGCCGGTCACGAATGTCCGAATCGTCGTGAAGAATGCCGGCGCAAACTTCTACACGTATGTGAGCGGTTGGGCGACATTTTATGATTCGAGCGCGGTGCGTTGTGGCGAGGGACTGTTCAAGCTCGACGCGCTTGCGCCGAACGAATCAGCAGAAGTCGATACTCCCGGTTTGCGTCTGCATTGCTCGCCGGCGAGTTGGCGCATCGTCGCGACCAACCTCCTGTCACGCACAGACGAAGGCACAAAGGCTATTGAAACCGCGCCGCCTCCGTCCGAGGCGGTTACTGAAAAATCCGCGCCGATTAATTTCGTCATCAGCATCGATGGCGAAGAACATCCAATTCAAGTCAATAATCCCATTGTGCTGAAGCTGGGAAATCGGAACGCGAAGATTGTGTTGCGACCCGCTCCATAACTCGATGCCCATCCGAATACGCAATTCGTCTTGACAAAGAATTAGCTGGACATATATTGTCCCAACTCTGAACAAAAGCCCGGATGCGCGATTAGCTGACGTTGAGCGAGACGCGTAAGCGCCTTAAGTCCGGATAGGAAAGAGAGGATGAGACATGAGCGCTCAAATGAAAGAGGCGAGAGATCGGATGATCTTTCGCCATACTAACGATCGAAAAGGCAGGCATATCGCTATTACGCCTGAAAATAGTTTGATGAAGCATCTGGTCTATGGCCGCATCATTCTAGACCGAGAGACGACTAGCGTCGCGTTTTCAACCGGCACCCTCGAGACTGGTCTAATCTGTATGTCGGGTGAGTGCACAATCAAGGCGGAGGGCCAAACCAACAGGATCGAGCGCTATGATTCCATATATCTGCCGCGCGATACGGAAGTAGAGATCGCAACGACCAGCGACGTTGACCTGGTTGAGTGTTCCGCGGAAGTGGAAAAGAAATATCCGCTTCAGGTCGTGCGTTATGCCGACGTCGAGAAGGACAGCTCACTAAAATTCAAGACCGGGGGGCCGGCGACGACTCGCACAGTCAACATCACGCTAGGCAAGAACGTCGAAGCAGGACGCATTCTCGCGGGCTTCACCACCTCAGAGCCGGGACATTGGACCAGTTGGCCGCCCCACGAACACGCGGCGATACTTGAAGAGTTGTATGTTTACTACGACATGCCGCCTCCCGCGTTCGGCGTGCAGTTCGTTTATACAAATCCGGAGGAACCCGAGTTTGTCGGCGTGGTGCGTGACGGCGATGCGGTGATCATGCCGAAGGGCTTTCATCCGAACGTCTCAGTGCCTGGTTATCCAATTAATTTTGTGTGGATGATGGCGGCTCATCGAGAAGTTGAGGATCGTCAGTTCGGTGTGGTGACTGTGCAGCCCGGATTCGATCGAGGCGGAAGCGGACTGGAAGCAAGTCGCAAGTAGTGTAGACTTCAGTCCGCGATTTTCTTATGGCGAGTCAGGGGCTGGAGACTGAATCTAAAATTTTAACTCAGAGGACGCGGAGGTCTTCGCAGAGGGCGCAGAGTGGAACTTATGAGAATTCCTCGGCGCCCTCGATTAATTAGCTCCCACCGACAAATGCCATGAAGGAAGAAATTGTCTCTGCCGAACAGGCAGCCTCGTTTCCGAAATCCCTGAGCGAAGTTGCGCCGCCGTCCGCTGCCGCATCCAGCGCCACCGGTGCGGTAGTAGCCGCGGTCTCGTCTCGCATGGGCTATGTTCGTTGGTCGATCTGCGCGCTACTCTTCTTTGCGACAACCATCAACTACGTCGACCGGCAGGTAATAGGAATCCTTTCCAAAGATCTCCAGACAGCGTTCCGGTGGAGCGAAATCGATTATGGCAATATCGTCGCCGCTTTCAATGCCGCATACGCTCTGGGGTTGTTGCTCGCGGGACGCCTCATTGATCGATTCGGAACGAAAATCGGCTACACCGTGGCCTTGACCGTCTGGAGCTTTGCCGCCATGAGTCACGCCCTGGCTCGCTCGGCTTTCGGATTCGGAGTCGCGAGAGCCACACTGGGTTTGGGTGAGGCAGGAAATTTTCCGGCCGCGATCAAAACCGTAGCCGAATGGTTTCCGAAAAAAGAACGCGCGCTGGCCACGGGCATCTTTAACGCCGGGTCGAATGTCGGCGCGATCGTAGCTCCCCTGACTGTACCGTGGATCGCTCTGCATTATGGTTGGCAGTGGGCTTTTATCCTGACCGGCGCCATCGGTCTCTTGTGGCTCGCCTTCTGGATTCCGCTTTATTCCCATCCTGAAGCGCATCGACGGCTTACAAAGCCCGAACTCGATCACATTCAAAGCGATCCTGCCGACGCAGCGGGTGCGAAAACTCCGTGGGTGCGTTTGATACCGCATCGACAAACATCGGCCTTCGCCATTGGGAAGTACCTCACTGATCCGATCTGGTGGTTTTATCTTTATTGGATTCCCAACTTCCTCAGACAAAATCACGGACTCGATCTTTCGACGATAGGGCTGCCGTTGATCGCAATCTACGTGGTAGCCGATGTCGGCAGCATCGGCGGCGGCTGGCTCTCTTCGACGTTTATTAAGCGTGGCTGGACGATAAACCGCGCGCGCAAGACAGCGATGCTTATCTGCGCGTTAGCAGTGACGCCGATCATGTTTGCTTCAAATGTGAAGAGCCTATGGCTGGCAGTCGGATTGGTCGGACTGGCGGCGGCAGCGCATCAAGGATTCTCCGCGAACATTTTCACGACCGTTTCGGACATGTTTCCCCGCCGCGCCGTAGGATCGGTGGTCGGCATCGGGGGTATGGCCGGCGCATTCAACGGTGCGACGATGGCCGTGATCGTCGGTTACATTCTTGAGGTCACGCACGGCAATTACAAAATCCCGTTCATTATCGCCGGCCTGGCATACCTGATCGCTTTGCTGATCATTCATTTGTTGGTACCGCGAATTGAACCTATCGGAGACATGGAAAGCGTTGCAGCTAAACCGTTTTCCATCGGCACGATTGTGGGCTTCGGCTTCGTAGGCAGCGTCTTTGGATCGTTCGCTGGATGGGCCGTTGGGTTGCTTTCGCGAGTGTCCGGATCGAGCTTGCTGAAGTATATGGCTATCGGCGCACTCATCGGCGTGGGGACGGGTATCATTAGCGGCATGGTGATTACGAGTTCAACCTCGAAACCTCAATCCGTTTAGCAGCGGGCTACCGCCCGCTTGGTCGAGCATTAGCCCGACTCTAAACAAAATCTTTGATGAGCATTCTCGACGCATTCAGAATCGACCACAAGGTCGCGCTGGTGACTGGCGCTTCAACCGGACTCGGCCAGGCGATCGCCATCGCTCTCGCTGAAGCCGGCGCGAACCTGGCCTGTCACGGCAACACACATGCGCCCGACGCCACGTGCGATGCAGTCACTCGCGAAACACCGCGTAGTCTAGTTGAGGCAACGATTGCTCACTTCGGCCAACTCGACATTCTGGTTAACAACGCCGGCACAATTCGTCGATCTCAGGCGATCGTTTACCCGGAGAAAGATTGGGCGGACGTAATCGAAGTGAACCTCAACAGCGTATTTCGTCTCTCCCAACTTGCGGGACGGCACATGATCGAGCGTGGCCAGGGAAAGATTCTCAACATCGCTTCGCTGCTTTCGTTTCAGGGTGGCGTTACGGTGCCCGCCTACGCGGCTGCGAAAGGCGGCGTGGCGCAACTAACGAAAGCGCTCGCGAACGAATGGGCCGGGCAGGGCCTTAATGTTAACGCGATCGCGCCCGGCTACATGCGCACTGAAAACACTCGCGCACTACAGGAAGACGAGACGCGCAACCGTCAGATACTGGAACGGATTCCCGCGGGCCGTTGGGGCGAGCCAAGCGACCTCGCGGGCGCTGCGGTTTTTCTTTGCTCGGCCGCAAGTGATTACGTGAATGGGCATGTGCTGGTTGTTGATGGCGGCTGGATGGGCAGATGAAAACCTTCAACGCAAAGGACGCGAAGGGGTTCGCAAAGGGACGCAAAGTAAAAATATTTCTCCGCGTGCCTTTGCGAAAACCTTTGCGCCCTTTGCGTTAAAATTTTCGGCTTGATCTGAGGATGAATATGACAAGGTTTGCGTTTGCATTACCTCCTTTGCTTTTGCTCTCGTTCGTTTGCACTGCCCAGCCAAGTCGCTCAGCAATCGAATCTTCATCGCTCGATCGCGAGATCACAGACTTTCTCGACAAAGAAATGCTCGCGCACCTCGACGATATTAAGTCTTACAATCCTCCTCCCGACAAGGTGTTCGGCGCCGGCACCACGGGAGAGTACACCTGGGGAAGTTTCATGAATGCCGTCGGCGCATATGCCGCCATGTCCGGCAGGCGGACGCTCGGCAAACACGATCTCGCACGCGAAGTGGGGCAGGCTGGTTTACTGGAATATCGACTGAAAGGAACTCGATTCTCACAACTATACGGCGTGCTCGCGCTGCGATTTTTCGGCCGAGACTTGAATACGAACCCGGTCTGGCAAAGTCTCAATGAAGAGGAGCGCGCGCAATGGCACAATTGGCTAGACGTTTCTGCTTTCTACGATTCTAAGACGCAGCAGGTTATCAATCTTCCCGAAAATTATCTCGGTGTCGCGGCGCGTATCGCGAGTGTGAGTTATCAACTTGGCCTGCTGAAGGATCGAGCGTTGGTTGATGGCGTGATCACGCGCGCCGCGCGGCCCTTCGTGAATGGCGGAATCTATTCTGACGATAACCCGCCGACTGGTCGCTTTGATCGTTATTCGAACGAGTATGCCAGGTTCGTTTGGGATGCTGCCGAAGCCGTGGATCGAAAAGACATTCTCGATGCGGTGCGCCCTTCGCTGAAAGAGCAGATGAAGTTGTGGTGGGATCTGATCTTGCCCGACGGTTATGGTTACGCGTGGGGCCGCAGCATGGGTGTCGTCAGCTACATGGACACGATGGAAATCGTCGGCTTCCTCGGGGCGCATCCGGAGTTTCGGCCGGCAGCGCTCGAACAACTTGCCAGCGCTTACTATCAAGCCTGGCGCTGGCTGCGCCATGACTATAACGACAAGAGTCACGCGCTGTCTGTCTTTGCGTTTGGCCGCGGCAATTATGCATACATCACACGCGAACGCGAATGGCAGCAGACGGTAAACTTTTTCGGCAAGGGTGCGCTGGCACAAGCGCGATTCGTGCGCGCTCTTACGAATGAAAAGATCGCATCGTTTTCTTCTGAAATCACCAGGCCAGACGTAGCGCGCTTCGTTTTCTTTCGTCACGGAGATCGACCGGCCGGAGTTTCGCTGGCGCGACAAGGGCCAATTTATTTCACGCTGCCGATCACGACTGGAACGAAACCCGGCGTCGCCGATTATTTGCCTGCGCCGCATGGTCTGCCGGGTTTTGCGAACCCCGTCGAGCAAATCTATCCATCACTGGTACCGTTTATCGAACTCGCCGACGGTCGCATGATCGTGGCAACCGATGGCGCGGATGAGATCGAACCCGGCGCCGATGGAAAATCTTTGCGGGTCGTCTGGCGGCGTTGGGCCCTGGTTGGAAGTAAGGCGGGAGAGTTGGTCGATCCCCACATCACCAGCGAAGTCGTATGGCAACTGAGCGGAACAACGCTCACGCGCAATGAGACATTGAGATCGAGCGAACCCGTTTCGATCCGTCGCTGGCGGGTCGCGCTTCCAACGACCGGCGACCGCAATGAGTTAACGTTGGCCGGAACGCAGCGCTGGGATAACTTCATGTCCGCCGATTCGGTCTTGTCTGTTTCGGGGACTTCAGATTGGTCTATGAAGACCTCGACTTTTGCGACCGGCGACAGCGCTTTGGGACGCGGTGCACGAGGCCCGGTGCCTCTGCACTTGGTTTATGAATCGCATGACTTGCGCTTGATACCAAATCACGATCTGCACTGGCGCTTGATCATGAAAGTTGGCCGGCGCATTACAGAACCGGGAGCGGTAGCGACCGGCCGCTAAAGATCGTGATGAAAGAGCGGGCTTTCTCATCCTTAACTCTGCAATTGACCACAAGGAATCAATTAAAAATGCCAACTACTGAACAAAAACTCGAACCGCTACACACCGACTGGGATTCCATTCCGGTGGAACAGGTCCAAGAAGGGATTCAACGGCAAATGGTCGTCGGCAAGAACGTAATGATTTGTCGCTTTCACTTTGCGCCCAACCTGGTCACCCCCGCGCACGATCACCCGCATGAGCAAATGACACTGATTCAAAAAGGGCGTGTCCTATTCACGATCGGCGACGAACAAGAGATCGTGAAGGCGGGCGACGTGCTGCACTTTCCTTCCGGTACCTGGCACGGCGCGACCATGCTTGATGAGGAAGTGGTTCTTATAGACATCTTTTCGCCAATACGCGAAGATTTTCTCGCCTCGCCTGAGTCTAGGTGATCCCGAGCAGCAATAAAGAATTGAAATCAAACCTAAGCGCTAACTTAAGCATAGCCGGTCGTCGCCATTACGACGACACGGAGTACTTCAAATGATTGATGCGCCTACGGCAAAAGAAA
>QHXE01000708.1 GCA_003222835.1 Acidobacteriota bacterium
AGACAACCGATCCCCGACATGGCTGCGAAAGCGGCGCAGTTGCTGCTGCGTAACCTGAGCGGCCAGCCGCCCGATCATTCCGAGCACGTCCTACAGTCTTCCCTGACGTTCCGGCACTCAACAGGACCGGCACCCAACCGGGTCCGCGCGCGGTCATCGAAAGCGCCAGCGGCGTAGCGGTTCCTGCCCGCCTACGGGAGACCTTAATCTCGTGCTCGGCGCGTCTGGCAGGCCTGGATCAAGGTCGGCTCAGTGAGGCGATTTGCGCTAACCTGACAGACGAACAAGAACTGGTCTGCATCAGCGCAAAGAGTGCGGCCGATAAGGGCAGGTGCACCAACACCAACACACGGCTCTCATGCGTTGACGCCGCTTTCCGGCGGCCCGACGGTGCCCGACTGCGCGGGTGGATGAGGTATAATGAAAATCTCATCCGTGCCGGTAAGCCGTCCGGAGCGGGCCGGGCTTTGCCTGGATCTCTACATCTTGACGTGGATGATCAATCGCCGGGAGATACCTATGACGTATCGAATAGCTGTCGCGTTGGTCGTTCTCTTGCTTGGCTCTGTTGCGAGCATGGTAAACGCCGCGGAGAGCAAGGCCGTACAAACAATGGCCGGAATACTGCTGCATCTTCAGCACTACCCCACCGATGCCGACAAGCAGTCGCTTAAGCAGATCATAGAGGACAAGTCAGCGACCAAGGATGAACGTACCGTGGCTCAGGCTCTAATGGACGTGCAGCATACGGTGGCTGCCGCCGACAAGCCGAAGCTTGAAGCTATGGTAAAGAGCGACAAGGCGTCCAGCTCGGTAAAGACGCTCGCGGAGATCATTCTCAAACTGACTCACATGCCCTCTGAGAGCGACAAAGAAAAGCTGAAGGCTTTGGCTTTGTAGTGTGGCCGCTGATCACGAATCGGTTAGGGATCGTAGACCCCAAGCTGCGCGAGCTTCAGATCCGCGCGCGCAGCCGAAGTGAAGTACGCGACCGCCCTTCGCTGTTCCGTCAGCGTTGCAGCTCGACGTCGTTCCAAAACCCGATCCAGTGAGCCACGTGGGCGTAGGAGGCCCGCGGCGCCTCGTACGGCCAAGCGACGCGCTCGCTATGGGGACAGCGGTAGTCGCCCTCCGTCTTGGGGGCCGACTGCAGAAATTCCATGCGCACCGACGTCGGCGGGAAGTAGTGACAGCCGCACATGCGCGCGGTTTTGCGCGCATCCTTCGCCGCGCGACGCAAGGCGCGTCCGACACCCGCAGCAAGGCTCTGGGACCGACCTGTCTTGGTTCGCGTCGCGTGGGACCGGAATTGTCGTACAGAGCCCAGCTGTCAGCCGGAGCCCTATATATTCGCGGTGATCGCTCAAGCTCGTATTCGCCGAGGAAGATGACCTGCAAGGGACTTACCGGCGCTCGCTTAGCGGACTTTGCGTCCGCTCATCGCCCGCCACGCGAAATAGATGGGGAAAGCCAGGGCGATGATTGACCCGTTTATGGCGCTGACATCCGGCAGCTCAATGAACGATCCGACGAGCAGAACCACGCTGCCCGCAACGCACGCCAGCGGCACCCACGGATAGAGCGGCACCCGGTAGGGTCTAGGGGCGTCCGGTCTCATCGCACGGAGTCTCAGCAGTCCGACGACCATCACGGCATAGAAGGGCCACAATCCCAGCACGAACTGCGCAGCGAGCTGTTCCAGGCTCCGCGCCCATACCCAGACAATGGCGAGCACGCCGCAGAGCAGCACAGCGACGTGCGGTGTCTCAAAGCGCGGGTGGACCCGGGCGATGACCCGGAAAAACAGCCCGTCGTGGGCCGTGGCGAACACCACGCGGGGATCGCACAGTGCGGTTGATGCGAGGGCGCCGAATGTGGTCAGCATGACGGCCGCTGCGACGATGGACACACCGGTCTGTCCGGCGATGGCGCGCATGGCGTCTGCGGCGACGAGTTTCGAGGCTGCCACGGCATTCACCGGCATGACGTAGAGCAGTGCGGCATTCATTCCGAGATAAATCACCGTGACGGCGAGCACGCCGACGACCAATGCACGCGGCAGCGTCCGCGCGGGATCGCGTACTTCGCCGAAAACCGAGGACGCGGGTACGACACCATCGTATGCCCAAAGCGCCGTCACCAGACCGACCACGAATCCGCCCACCGAAATGGCTCGACCGGCCCCAGCGTTCGCGAAAGCTCCCTGCGTGGCGTCTCCAAAGGCGAACAGCACGCCGATGATCGCTGCGAGCGCAAGCATCTTCGCCGAGGTGGCGACGTTCTGGATGGCCGCCGCGAGACGCACCGAGACAACATTCACCACCGTGACAAAGACAATCGCGACGGTCGCGACGATGCGCGTGCCAGTCGGATTGAGCGTTACGAACGCCCCGGAATACTCGGCGAATACCATGGCGATGGTCGCCCAGGCCGACGGGGTAATGACGACCAGGTACGTCCATCCGTAAGCGAAAGCCGTCGCTGGGCCGAAGCTTTCGCGCAGGTAGACGAACCCGCCGCCGGCGCGGGGAAACATGGTGCCGAGCTCTGCGACGCACAGCGCGAGGCACAGCGTCACCAGGCCCCCGATCACCCACACGAGGGTGATGGCGCCCACCGAGCCCGCCGCTCCCGCGACGCTCGAGGGGGCGCGGAAGACACCGCTCCCGACGATGAGCCCGACCATCACGGCGATGGTGGACACGAGCGACAAACGGCGCGGCAGCTCGTCAGGCCGAGCGGCCGGCCGGGCGGCGTCAAGGAGGCTGCCGGACTCTGCTGGTGAAACGCTCATTAGTCTGGTCGCATCACAGCCCAAGTCGCGCTACAGCGCGTCGCCGTCGGATGACCGGCGATGCCCGAGCTAGAATTTTCTGGTGACCGTACCGAG
>QHXE01000074.1 GCA_003222835.1 Acidobacteriota bacterium
CCATCATCGCAGCGCTCGCATTCGTCTTTGTGAGTGTACTCACGAAGCTGGGCCGTGACTGGTGGAGCGACGAGAACTATTCGCACGGTCTGCTGATTCCCTTTGTCATCGGTTACATCTTGTGGCAAGAGCGGAAACAATTTCAGCAGGCGCAAAAACGTCCGGCGATATGGTTCGGTGCGTTCGGAGTGGGATTTGCGCTGCTGGCGCTGTTCGCGGGAACGGTGGGCGCGGAACTCTTCGTGCAGCGGATCGCACTGGTCTTAATGTTGGCCAGTGTCGCGATCTATTTCTGGGGATTTAATCTGCTGCGCCTGATCGCCGTGCCTCTATCGCTGCTTCTGCTCTCGATTCCGATTCCGCAGATCATCTTCAATCGAATCGCGTTCCCTTTGCAGCTATTCGCGTCACAATGTGCAGTGACAGCGATGTCCTTCTTTGAAATTCCAGTCTTGCGTCAGGGCAACGTCATCGAGTTGATGCCGCTCGGCGCGCGCGAACCCAAGCGGCTGGCAGTGGTCGAGGCATGCAGCGGCATCCGTTCGTTGATGACGCTGGTGACACTGGCGGTTGTTTACGCGTACTTCACGAGGTCGAAACCAAGTCCGACAGACTTCAATTTGCGGCCGCCTTCGAACGGTAAGCCGGCGAAGAAGAGCGACACACTAAAGTTTATCGGACAGTTTTCTTTCTGGCGTTCAATGATTCTCGTGGTAGCCGCGGTACCAATCGCGATCCTGACGAATGCTTTGCGAGTCAGCGGCACCGGCGTGCTGGCCCACTACTACGGCACCCGCGTCGCTGATGGCTTCTTTCATTCATTCTCTGGTTGGGTGATTTACATCGTCGCGGCGTTGATGCTCTTTGCGACGGGTTGGGCGATGGATAGCGTCGCGCGATTCATGAAGAGAGATAGGCTGGTGCGTTTAGAAGCGGGCTACCGCCCGCTTTCGTCGGGCAAAAGCCCGAGTTTAAATGAGACGGGTGTCGGGGAGTAGCCCGACTCTAAACCCAAACGTGATGGTTATTCGAAGAGACACAATTCGTTTTTGGCTCCTGCTGATTGCTCTGTTGCTCGGCGGGGTCGTCGTCAACCTCTGGGAGCGCTCTGGCGAAGCTAAGGTTTCGCGCCGGCTTCGACGCTCAGACCGAAAAAGTTCTGCGGGCAGATGACTATCTGTCACGCAACTTTGAATCAGGCGGCCGCATAGCCTCGTTCTACGCTGGTTACTACGCGACGCAGCGAACCGGCTCTACTTATCACAGTCCCTTGAATTGTCTGCCGGGCTCCGGTTGGGTTATGAGTGATGGAGGGCAAATCACGATCACACCCAGCAAAGGTAGTTCACCGTTTGAGGCCAATCGCTATGTGGTGCAGAACGGCAACAATCGCGCACTCATGGTCTATTGGTATCAGGGGCGCGGCCGGGCGGAAGCCAGTGAGTACTGGGCCAAGATTCATACCGTGGTGGACAGCGTGCGCCGGCGGCGTTCCGATGGCGCGATGGTTCGGGTGATGGTTCCCCTGGGAGACTCGCAGAAAGAAGCCGAGAAAATCGCGGTCGAATTGGCGTCGCAAGCTGCCGCGGAGCTACCTGCCTACATTCCGAACTGAACCCGAACTGCCCACCCGCTAATGCAGGTGACAAACCAACCCCACCCGCTAGCGTCAGACGGTACTGACAACTTTTTCCTGGGAAAGTCTTTGGATTATCGCTTTCTTGACTGTGACTCGCGGGTGCGCGCGAGTGACGATTTTTGACACCTATCAACTTCGCTCTTCAGCGGCCTCCGCGCGACATTGCCCGTGGCCGAAGATTACCGCCGGAGCGACAAAAGCCGAGTCCCGACCAGTCGGGACTCACGGAGACCCGTAGTAATGAAAAATCGAGAGTGCCGAAAGTTCTACGTTCTTCCTCTGTTCACCGTCATTGCCGCTGCCCTTCTTTTGGGCGCGTGCACCACGCCGGAAAAAGCCAAAGCCCAACATGTCACTCGTGGCCAAGCCCTCCTGAAAGACAAGAAGTTTCAGGAAGCAAGTTTAGAGTTTCGCGGCGCCCTGCAAATCGACGATAAGCTCGCCGACGCGCATTGGGGATTGGCGAACGCTTACGAAGGCCTTCAGCGATATCAGGAGGCATTCGATGAGATGAAGCAGGTCGTCGATCTCGATCCGAACAACCTGGAAGTTCGCGTGCGCCTCGGAAATTACTTCCTGATGGGCAGCCAGCAATCGCCGGCGGCTGTCAGCGAGGCCGAGCGACTTGCGAAAGAAGTACTGCAAAAAGATCCTAATCACATCGAAGGCCACATCCTGATGGGCAGCGTCCTGTTTGCGCAGGGTCATAAGCCGGAAGCCTTCACTGAACTGAATCGTGCAGTTGAAATCGATCCCAAGCGCGTCGAATCCTATTTAAGTCTGGCGCGGTTCTATGCGCAGACAAAAGAGTTCGCCACCGCTGAAGCCACGTATCATCGCGCGATTTCAGTCGGCGGCGCATCAGCTCTCGCTTACTACGAATACGGAAAGTTTCTGGTACAGACGGGGCGCTCAGATGCGGCGGAAGCCGAATTTCAAAAAGCGGTCCAGGTCGACAGCAACAACCGCGAAGCCCGATTTATTCTGGCGAGCTATTATCTCGTCAATAAACGATTCGAAAAAGCCGAAGAGGCGTACAAAGCGCTCGCCGAAATGGACAAGGACAAGCCCGAAGGCCGATCGGTCCTCGCGGATTTCTATACCGCAGTCGGCAAGCTCGACGAAGCGCTGGCAATCTACAAAGAGGTCGTGGCCAAATCTCCGGACTACACTCAAGGTCATTATCGCCTCGCCGAGATCATGCTGATGCACGGCGATATCGCCAGCGCGAAGAACGAAGCGGCCGCGATTCTGAAGAACGATGCGACGGATCGCCAGGCGATCATCCTGCGCGCGCGCGCCGAAATGCAAAGTGGCGACGGCAGCGATGTGAAAGTTGCCATTGAAGACTTGCGCGAAGTGCTGAAGCAGGAACCGAATTCTCGCGCCGGCCTGTTCTTCATGGCTGAAGCGAATTTCCGCTTGGGCCAAATCGATCAAGCCCGAGTGTTTGCCGGCGATCTCGAACGCAACTATCCCGATTATTTGCCCGGAAGACTGATGCAGGTGCAGATCAATTTAGCCAGCGGCGATGCGAAGTCAGCTATGCAACTGGCGAATCAGTTGATGGATCGTTTGGCGAAAGCCTCGCCTGATAAGGACACATCGCCGCAGATGCTCGCTGACCTGCAGGCAAACACGCTGGTAGCGCACGGCTCGGCAGCACTGCAACTACGCGACACCAAAACGGCGCGCCAGGATTTCATGATGGCCCACGACGCGGCGCCGAAGAGTGCCGACGTTTATGTCAATCTTGCTTCGGTTGCACTGGCAGAGAACAAGGTCGATGAAGCGATCGGTTTCTACCACAGCGCATTGGCAATCGATGCCTCTAACTTTAATTCGCTTCGCGGTCTCATCAATCTTTACGCAGCGCAAAACCGGATCGACCAGGCGCATTCGCGAATCGATCAGGCGATCAACTCGCAACCGAATAACGCTGCTCTTCATTTTCTGAAGGGCGAAGTCTACGGCTTTGAGCGAAATGCCCAGGGCGCCGAATCGGAGTTCCGCCGGGCGTTGGAAATCGACGCGAACTACCTCGCTGCCTACTCGGCATTGGGTGCGTTGTTTGTGAATACGAATCAACAGGAACGTGCCATTGCAGAGTACACGAAGATTGTCGAGCATCGCCCCGACAACGCCGCCGCCTACACTTTGATTGGCATGCTCGAGATGAACCGACAAAACATCGACGCGGCAATAGATAACTATCGCAAAGCGTTGGCGCATGACGAGAATGCGATCTTTGCCGCGAATAATCTCGCCTGGCTGTACGCCGTTCATCCCGGCAAAGGCAACCTGGACGAAGCAGTGAGACTGGCGCAGAGCGCCGTGCAAGCAAGTCCCGGAGTGCCGAGCTTCGTCGATACGCTGGGCTGGGTCTACTACAAGAAAGGTTTGTATGGCGCCGCGGCTGAACAACTGAAGAAGGCGGTGATGGTTGATGAAGATGCGTCACGCCGAAGTAATGGCACGCCATCGCCTACCTATCATTTCCATTTGGGCGTCGCCTTGGCCGCCGCTGGTGATAAGCCGGGAGCGCGCCGCGAAATCCAGAGTGCCTTGCGCTTGAGCGAGAAAGCGAATTTCCCGGAAGCCGACGAGGCGCGAAAAACCCTGGCCACGTTGTAACCAAATGTCCGACAACTTCAGTTTGTCGATGTTCAAATTAGGTCGAGTCGTTGTTTTCAAAGATGCGACAAACTGAAGTTTGTCGGACTTAGGAGCACCCGAATGAGTGTTGAATTCAGACCGCGTAAGATAAGTGAATACCTGAGGTCAGCGCGCCGGCGCAAGTGGTTAATTCTTTTGCCTACAATCGCGATTGGGCTGGCTATCGCCTACGTAGTGTTTCGTCTGCCTGACGTTTACGAGTCGTCCACTTTGATCGTCGTGAAGCCTTCGACGCTGCCGAATTCGGTCGTGCCGACGATCACCGAAGAGACGCTGACGCGAGAGCTGACCAGCATTTCTCAGGTGGTTACCAGCCGTAGCTCTTTGCAGCCGCTGATGGAAAAGTATGACCTCTTCAAAGAAGAGCGCTTGCGCGGCGAGCCGACGGAGTTGCTAATCGATCAGATGCGCAAGCAGATCAAGGTCGAAGTCAATACCAGCCGTAACGATATTACTAACGGATTCAACATTACTTATCGCGGCCGCGATCCGAAATCGACCCAGGCCGTCGCCGCCGAACTTGCCAGCAAATACATTGACGAGCAAACCAAAGGAACCATCAATGCCGGCACGTCCGCCAAACAGTTCATCGAAGAACAGGTGCGGCAAGCCAAGGAAGAACTCGACACCATCGACAATCAACGCCTTAGCTACTTGCAGCAGAATATGAACAATCTGCCGTCGCAATCACAGGCACTCGTCGGGCGTTTGACTGCCCTGCACGAAGCGCAGAAAGCCTTGATTGCTGAGTTGGGCCGTCTACGCGATCTCGGCGCCGCCTATCGCAGCCAGCTTGCCGACATTACCAAGAGTTACGATCAGGAAATTGCGATGGCCGCTGAGAATACAACCGATCCTAAGACGACTATGGCTTGGGCTGAGTTAACGAGACGTCGATCGGAACTCGAGTCAGAGTTGCAGAACTTGCTGACACAATACAAAGAGAAACATCCGGACGTGGTTGCGAAGAAATCGCAGCTTGAGTCGGTGAAACGCGATCAGGATCAGATGATCGCCGACTGGAAGAATCGCATCGAAGAGCGAAAACAAAAGCTGACGCAGTTAAGCGATCCGCGCCTTCTCACTCTGAAAACACAGATCGCGATGGTCGATGGCGACACTGATCGGCAGCAGAAGGTGCTCAGCGAAACCAATAAACAGATTGCCGAACTCGACAGCCGCATCAACGCGATTCCGAATGCCGAAGTCGGTCTCGAAGCGATCGACCGCGACTATCAGACGAAGAAATCGAACTATGACACGTTGTTGGCCCAGCAGCAGAAGATCGTCGTTGGCGCCGACGCCGCGAAAGACCAGCAGGGCGGCGGAATTCAGGTAGTTGACCCGGCGAACCTGCCTGAGCGTCCGGTCGCGCCCAAGCGCTTCATGCTGTCGGTCGCCGGATTTGGAATGGGCCTCGCCTTGGGCCTGCTGCTCGCCGTATTCCTTGAGCTGCGACGGCTGTTCACAATTCAGACCACCGATGATGCAAAGCACTACACAGGCCTTCCGGTGCTGGCTTCGATTCCCGAGCTAATGACGCCCGCTGAGGCGCGGGCGATTCCGCGGCGCCACGGTTTCGCGCTGGCCGCTGGAATTGTGGCGGTCTTGGTAACCATTCCCTTACTCGCGTTCGTGTTGCGATTGACACACGTGTTCGAGAAGTTTCTGACGTAAAAGACGGTCTTAGGGCTTGGGTCTTTGGTCTTTGTTTTGGAAAAGGAAAACCGATGGCGAGAGCAAACTTTGAGAATCTCCGAATCTATCAGCTTAGTGAAAAGCTGGCAGATCAGATTTGGGATTTAGTATCGCTCTGGGATGCTTTTCCCAGGGACACTGTAGGCAAACAACTCGTGCGTGCTGCAGACAGCATCGGAGCCAACATAGCAGAGGGAAGCGGTCGAGGTAGTTCGCAAGACTATCGTCGATTTCTGAGAATTTCGCGAGGCTCGCTCTACGAAACTCTTCACTGGTTGCGGAGGGCGTACATGCGCAAACTGCTGTCAGCGAAGCAAACTAAGGAGATTAGGCTGGTCATCGCCGAACTTTCTCCCACACTGAATGCATATCTGCGCTCCGTATCGAAATCAGCATCTCTCAAGACGACCGAAAGGAACGTCTAAAAAAGAATCAAAAACCTAAGACTAAAGGCCAAAGACCTTCGGAGGAGACATGTACACCGAATTCTACGGACTGAAAGAATTGCCCTTCGCGCTGACGCCCGATCCGCGCTACATCTATTTCACGCCCTCGCATACCGAGGTGATGGCTAATCTTCACTACGGCATCGAAAGTGGCCGAGGCTTGATCGTCGTGACCGGCGAAGTCGGCACCGGGAAAACAACTATGTTGCGGTGGGTGATGCAGCGACTGGATCGCACTGTGCTGGTCGCCTACATCTTCAATCCGCGCCTGTCCGTGCCCGAGTTCTATCAGCACCTCGCCGCACTTTTCGATGTTCGGAACTGGGAAACGAAATCCGACCTCTTGATCGAACTCGGCAAGGTCCTGGATTCGCGTCACAGTCGCGGTCTGCGCACGGTGTTGATTGTCGACGAAGCGCATGGACTGTCGCCTGTGGTTCTGGAAGAAGTGCGGCTGCTCTGCAATTTCGAATCGGACACGGCGAAGAAGTTGCAGATCGTTCTCACGGGCCAGCCGGAGTTGCGCGAGGTCTTGAACTATCCGGACCTGCGCCAACTCAAGCAACGCGTCTCGCTGCGTTGCGAAATCACCGCGCTCCCCAACGTCGAAGAAACAGCTCAGTACATTCACTCGCGTCTGAAGATCGCCGGCGCGCCGCGTGCGAATATCTTTTCGCCCGGGGCGATCGACTATATCTTTCGCTGCTCCGAAGGGATTCCGCGCAACATCAATAACCTTTGCGACAACGCTCTGCTGAATGGATTCGCGGCGGGAGAGTCCGTCATCAGCCGCGCCATTGTCGAAGAGGTTGCCGCAACCTTCGATATGGTGCCGCGCGCTGACCGCCTGAAAAACAGCGAAGAGCGAGAAGGACCCGCGCGCATCTTTAATGCGGCCGGACGCGCCGAACTTTGGGCAGCGGGAAACGGCGATTCCGGCAACGGCAATGGCAGCAACGGCGAGTTTCCAACCGACGCCTACTCTTTCACCACGCGCGTCGCTGAACCTGAAATCATCTTTAACGAACACGCGCGCCAGGAATCTCCAACCACAATTGAAGAACTCGGATCTGCTTTCAACGCTTCGGGTCTGGGCAGCCTGTCAGTACCACCTGCGTTAGCGGGTGGATCATACTTTGATAAGCCAAGCTCGACTCTCAACCCACCCGCTAACGCAGGTGGTACTGACAGGTTCGGGAGAGGAAACAATGGGCAGAATCTATGATGCGCTGAAGCGCGCCGAGTCCGCGCAGCGTACACCCAAACCTTCAGTCAACCGCAACGGCAATCCGGATAACGTCGCGTACTTCGTTCCGAAGCATGTCCATCCCTGGGAGCGACGGCCTTTCACCGGCATGCCGGCGGGGATCGATTCAGCGTCCACTGCGCACACGGAAGAGGCGACCGGCGGGCCGGCACTCCCCGGCGGACCAGCTTCCCGTGATGCTGGGGCAACCTTGGGCGCTGTCGGGTCGGCGCGCGCCGCCGAGTTCTCCTCGCGAGAAGTCTTGGTCGCGCGCGTCGAGCCACATCTGTTGGCAATTACCGAACCGCGTTCGCCTGAGTGCGAACAGTATCGATCGTTGCGCACACGCTTGCTGCAAGCAGGCGAGCGCCAACGCATGCGTGCGTTTGTGATCACGAGCGCTGGCATAGGCGAAGGAAAAACTCTAACCGCTCTCAACCTGGCGTGGCTTCTGGCTCAAACTGACGGCGTGAAGGCACTGGTCATCGATGCGGATTTGCGTCAGCCCTGCGCTGCTGATTATCTCGGCATTCAAACCGACTGCGGTCTATCTGAAGTTCTGACCGGCGAGACGAAGCTCCTCGAAGCGATCGTAAGGTTGCGGCCTTCGGGTTTACACCTTTTGCCCGGGGGCGCCGCGCGCGAAGACGTTGCTGAGCTGCTCTCTGGCCCACGATTCGGCCATTTGCTCGACGATGCGCGCAAGATGTTCGATTACATCATCATCGATGCGCCGCCGCTCGGCGTTTTCACCGATGCCAATCTGCTGATCAATCGAGCCGATGCGGCGCTGCTGGTGCTGCGCGCGGCGAAAACGCGTTATTCGGTCGTCGATCGGTTGTTGGAGCAGTTACCGCGCGAGCGCATGCTTGGCGTCGTGCTCAATCGCGCCGAGATAGGTCCGGATGAAACTGCTTACTACTATCAGCCGCGTCATCAACGTGTGATGGCGGTGCCCTTAGAAGAAACAGAAGACGATCACGGGGCAGCAAACCCTGAGATGATCTACCTCGAGGAGGACATGGTTTCTTGAGGGTTGTCAGAACCGCCTGCGGTAGCGGGTGGTTGATCTTTGACGACCGAGAGCCCGCTATGCCAGAGATCAACCGCCCGCTACCGCAGGCGGTTCTGACCAGAAGGTAAATGAACGCATCCAGACAAAAGGCCCGCACGATTCTGCTTCTGCTCGTCGAGGCAATGTTGCTCTTTGGCGGCCTAATAGTAGCCGTATATGTTCGGCTGGGAGCCATTGACGCCGAAGACACTCTGATCCAACGCCACGGCTTTTACAAAGCTGCGTTGTTCACGATCTTCTGTCTGGCATCGTTCTATCTTTTCGATCTCTATGATTTCGTGGTGATGCACGACCGGCGCGAGCTGGTGTTGCGACTGCTGCAAGCCCTGGGGTTTGCCTGGGTAGCGTTAGCGCTGCTGTTCTACGCCGTGCCGCAGGTAATGATTGGCCGCGGCGTGTCACTGATCTCGCTTCCGTTGGCCCTACTGCTGATGGTGGGGTGGCGGCTGGCGATTCACTGGATCCTGGGCCATCCCGAAGTCGGCGAGCGCATTTTGATCGTTGGTTCGGGTCCGTTCGCCGTCGAGATCGCGCGGGAGACTCTCGGCCGCGCGGATGCCGGTTTTCGGGTCGTCGGTTTTGTGGACAACGATCCTTCGCTCATAGGCAAGAGCCTCATCAATCCCAAGGTCATAGGATTGACTTCGGAATTAGGCGCGTTGGTTCGCCGCGAGAGCATCGATCGCATCGTGGTCGCAATCGGCGACGCGCGCGGACGGTTTCCCACGCAGGAACTTCTGCGGCTGAGTTTGTCAGGTGATGTAACGATCGAAGAGAGCGCTTCGTTTTATGAGCGACTCACCGGACGCGTGTTGCTGGATATGATTCGGCCGTCTTGGCTAATCTTTTCCAGCCGTGGCCGGCGCGCAAAAATTAACGAAATCGTTCGCGTTGCGATGCATCGAACGGTTGCCTTTATCGGCGCAATTCTTTCTTTGCCGATTGCGATCGTTACCGCGATCTTGATCAAGATCGATTCGCGCGGGCCGGTGCTTTACAAGCAGGAACGGGTTGGCAAGAACGGCCGCAGGTTCACGCTGATGAAGTTTCGCTCGATGCGCGTCGACGCCGAAAAGGACGGTCCCGTCTGGGCCCAGACCGACGACCAGCGCATGACGCGCGTCGGGCGCATCATTCGCAAAATTCGCATCGATGAAATTCCACAATTTTGGAACATCCTGCGCGGCGATATGAATTTCGTCGGGCCGCGGCCGGAGCGTCCGCACTTCATCGCGCAACTGGCGCAGGAAATTCCGTATTACGAACAGCGGCACCTAATCGCACCAGGACTGACCGGCTGGGCGCAGATCAAATATCCGTACGGAGCATCGATCGAAGACGCCAGACAGAAGTTGCAATACGATCTTTACTACATCAAGAAGCAGAGCCTGACACTCGACGCAATCATCATGTTCGAAACGATCAAGACGATTCTGTTTGGAAGAGGAACGTAAGAATGTCCGACAAACTTCAGTTTGTCGGACCCTGGATCAAAGAATCGATGCTAACGCACCGACCAACTAAAGTTTGGCGGACATTTTCGGAGGTTGAACGATGAAGAAGCTGTTAATTCAAAATTTTGTCGTGGCGATTGCGATGGCCATCGGCGCAAGCACTTTCGCACAGTCACCTAACAATGCGTCTCGCCAACGCAAAGCTACAGCCGATAGCACGTCCCCGGCAGCGACCGATGCGAAGCCTTCTGATGCCTCGACGACAGCGAATCCGAGTGGTGATAAGAGCAAGGATAAGAATAAGCCAGCCGAAGTCACCGCTGACGCACAAACCAATCGCACCGATCAGGCCTCCGAAGAAGCCGCGATTGTTCCTTACTACAACAACTTCTTCACGACCTATCGGCTCGGGCCCGAGGATGTAATCTCGGTCACAGTATTCGGCCAGGATCGTTACTCTAAGCAAGGCATTAAGATTCCTCCGAGTGGACGCGTTTCGCTGGCGTTAATTCCCGATGGCATCTTTGTCAACGGCAAGACCGTCGATCAGGTTGCTGAGTTGGTCAAGAAACGCTATGACGAATACATCATCGCTCCGCAAGTGTCGGTGTCACTCGATCAAGCCGGTTCATATCGCTACAGCGTGGTCGGCGACGTAGGGCAACCGGGAATCAGACTGATGACGCGGCGTCTTTCTGTGAGCGAGGCCATCGCTGAAGCAGGCGGCGTGCTGCAAACCGGCAATCGCAAAAAGATTGTGGTTCTGCGTAAGCAAGCGAACGGAAGTTTGGCGCAGATTCCTGTCAACCTCTCTGCTATCTATCGCGGCCAGGCGCCTGATTCGATCTACTTAGTCCCGGGCGATCAAGTCATCGTTCCCGGAAACACACTGAAGAAAATGCAGACGATCATGGGATTCACACAGGTACTGAGCTTCGCGCGATTGTTTACGGGCGGGTGGTAAAAAGCAGGAGGCA
>QHXE01000709.1 GCA_003222835.1 Acidobacteriota bacterium
AGCCCCATAGTCCATTCAGATCTCTACCACCAAGACAAATCATACGACGCTAGCCCTAAAGCTATTTCGGAGAGAACGAGCAATCACGGAATTTGATTAGCCTTTCACCCCTACCCTCAGCTCATCGGAGCTTTTTTCAACAAACAGCCGTTCGGCCCTCCATTAGGTTTTACCCTAACTTCAGCCTGGCCAAGGGTAGATCATCCCGCTTCGCGTCTATTCCTGCCAACTCTGTCGCCCTATTCGGACTCGCTTTCGCTACGGCTCGCTTTCGCTTAACCTTGCTGACAAGAATAACTAGCCGGCTCATTATGCAATAGGCACGCGGTCAGACTTTCGGCTTGCGCCGCATAGTCCTCCCACCGTTTGTAGGCACACGGTTTCAGGTACTATTTCACTCCCCTCGAAGGGGTTCTTTTCACCTTTCCCTCACGGTACTGGTTCACTATCGGTCAGAAGAACGTATTTAGCCTTACGGGATGGTCCCCGTAGCTTCTCGCAGGGTTTCTCGTGCCCCGCGATACTCAGGTACCAGCTTCGAGTCCGGATGGTTTTCGCCTACGTGGCTATCACACTCTATGGCCCCTCTTTCCAGAGGGCTTCGACTAACCACCGGATTGGTAACTCTACTGTTGCTGGCCCTACAACCCCTGTGTCACCCGAAGGTGAAGCAGGTTTAGGCTGATGCGATTTCGCTCGCCACTACTATCGCAATCGAGGTTTCTTTCTTTTCCTCCAGGTACTGAGATGGTTCACTTCCCTGGGTTCGCTCGCACCCGACTATGGATTCGTCAGGCCGTACGGGGGTTTTACCCCCGTGGGTTTCCCCATTCAGAGATCTCCGGATCAAAGCCTGCTTGCGGCTCCCCGAAGCTTATCGCAGCTTGCCACGTCTTTCATCGCCGTCTTCTGCCAAGGCATCCACCATGCGCCCTTAGTAGCTTGACCACAAAATTTACTCAGAGCACTGCGTCGTTGGTCGCTAGTCGTTCGTCGTTAGGCGAACCACTCTCGACTTGGACGCAATCACACCGAACAAACTTTATAGCGCCACCCTGCTCCTCGCACGCTTAGACATGTTCACTTGCAGCGCCAACTGCAAGATCCCTCGCTTCGCTCGGGATGACATTCTGGGTAAGAATGTCAATCGATTGAAGAAGTCTTACGTACACCAGCAGGTACTGCGGCACTCATAAAAATTTACTTCGCCTTGTAATTTGCCCAATCTATTCAGTTGTCAAAGTTCGTCCTCGCCAGCTTACGCTGGCTGACCCGCCTGAGCGGGTATGGGTATTTTCCAACCCAATGTTCGGCGTCAAAGCGACTTTCTTTGGACCGTGAACTGATTCACGGTTGTCGCATTTGACGCCCAACATCAGGTTAGCTCTCAGCCATCAGCTTTCAGCCATCAGTAAAAACGCCTTCACTGACGGCTGAAAGTTGATGGCTGACGGCTTATTGGTGGAGCTGACCGGGATCGAACCGGTGGCCTCCTGGTTGCAAACCAGGCGCTCTCCCAGCTGAGCTACAGCCCCTAAACCCGGTCGTTAGTCTTTGGTCGATCGTCGTTAGCAACAAACCGCGAACGACAAACGACTAGCGACCAACGACTGATTCTGGTGGGCCTGGGTAGAGTTGAACTACCGACCTCACCCTTATCAGGGGTGCGCTCTAGCCACCTGAGCTACAGGCCCGGTTGGCTCAGAATAAACCAAAAACGTCCCGGAGCCCAAAAAACATGTCGTTAGTCGTTTGTCGGTAGTCGTTAGCAAAACCTGCGAACGACCAGCGATGAACGACCAGCGACTGATTTTTTCGAGGAAAAGGTTGAACGCGCGACCGGGCTAAGCCCAGTCTGACGGTTGTGACAAATGTTCGAGCAAGAGAGGTCTGACCGTAAGCTCCCTCTCGTCTTCTCAGGTTAGTTTGAAGATTTGAGGGGTACATAGCGACATCTTTTGCCGAAGCAAAAGCGCTATGACGTTCTCTCTTAGAAAGGAGGTGATCCAGCCGCAGGTTCTCCTACGGCTACCTTGTTACGACTTCACCCCAATCATGAACCATACCTTGGACGGCTGCCCCCTTGCGGTTGGCTCACCGGCTTCTAGTGCAGTCCACTTTCGTGATGTGACGGGCGGTGTGTACAAGGCCCGGGAACGTATTCACCGCAGCGTTCTGATCTGCGATTACTAGCGATTCCAGCTTCATGGAGTCGAGTTGCAGACTCCAATCCGAACTGAGGCCGGCTTTTTCCGATTAGCTCCACTTTGCAGCTTTGCGACGGTTTGTACCGACCATTGTAGCACGTGTGTAGCCCTGGACATAAAGGCCATGAGGACT
>QHXE01000710.1 GCA_003222835.1 Acidobacteriota bacterium
TACTCGCCTCACCGCCAGTGCGCGTCGGGATTTGCTGGAAGTCGAACGACGCATCAATCGCGCAAGATACCTTAACGCGCCCGACACGGCGGTACTGATCGAGGAATTAAGTCGGGACCGCAACCGGCTGGAGACCCTGAAGCAGGAGGGAGCATCTCGTCGGGCGGAAGCCGAGGCCCGTTTGCAAATGATCGAAGCAGCGTCCAGTCGAGGTGCGAGCTGGGCCGAAACCAATTATATGTTGCGGCGCCTCGACGAAGGCCGAAAGCACGTGCCGCTGGGACTCGAGAGCTTCCGCGCCGAGCAGGAACTTCGCGAAGACACCGAGCGTGAATTGCGCAAAGAACTGACGCCTTAAACATGATGTTCGGAAATTGCAGATTGAGTCTATTGAGTCTAAGGAAGAAACGCCACATCAGTGACCGACAAAGAGAATAAAGCAATCATCCAATTCGCTGGCGATGAATTTTTTGTCGGCATCGCGCCATCTGGGCACGCACAGGCGATCGAGACCAATTCGAAGCGGAACCGCGCCGCTACGCCGATGGAGTTGCTGCTGATAGCGCTGGGAAGCTGCACTGGAGTCGATGTAATTTCCATTCTGAAAAAGAAGCGGCAACGGGTCACCGACTATCGCATCGAAGTGAGCGGCGAACGACGAGAAGAGTTTCCGCGCAGCTATACGCGCCTTAGCGTCAAGCATATCGTTCGCGGGCGTGGCCTATCAGAGCCGGCCGTGGCGCGCGCCATTGAATTGTCAGACCAGAAGTATTGCAGCGTCGCGGCGACTTTGCGCGGGAGCGCCGAGATCGTCACCAGTTACGAGATCGTGGAAGAAGATTTAGCTAATGCGAAAGTGTAGGAACCCGCTCGACAATCTCTGTGGTGCTCTGTGGCTCCTCTGTGCCTCTGTGGTGAATCGCTTTCCGCAAAACTCCACCACAGAGACACAGAGAAACACAGAGTTTTCACAGAGGCTGTCTCGCAAGCGCTCTACACTTAGGATCATTTTAGCGATCGGTCTCGCCTCCGGGGTTTACCCTCAGGGATCGAGCGATACCGTTCTCAATGCCGTGCGTTCGAGTGATCGCGCGGAACGCGCCGCAAATGGAAAGCTCGCGCCCCGGATAACCGCTGCCGAACATATGCGGCGCGCAAGCATCTACATGACTAATCGCGCATTCGCTCCCGCACGCGAACATTGGCAAGCCGTTGTCGATAATTTTCCCAACGACGTTAACGTTCCGGCTGCGCTTTATGGCATCGCGCGCTCTTATTACCAGGAACGCCGCTACGAAGAGGCGCGTCAAATTTACGAAAGACTGGCGCACGATTATCCACAGACTAAAGAGGGTCGCGAAGCGTTGAATTTTTCTGCATCCTCGCTCTTGCGGATGGGTCGCGGAGCTGAAGCCGCGGCGCGTTACGCCGAATACCTCGAGAAGTATCCGGATGGCGAGCGCATCGACACCGCGCACTTGAACATCATCGATGGCTATCGCGAAGCCGGACGCCCACAGGACGCCATCGCTTGGATCAATAGAACGCGAGAGAAATTCGCCGGGACTGCGACAGAAACAAATGCGATCTTCGCGCGACTGAGATTGGACATTGCCTTGGGCGATTGGCAGCACGCCGTGCAAACAGCCGATGAGTTATTGAGTAAGCCGCTTCCAACTGGCGCGAATACAAACGCAGATGAGCTTCTCTACCTCAAGGCGCACTCGCTTGAGCGGGCGGGCCGTACGCAGGATGCAGGTCGCATTTACCTAATGATCCCCGACCACGTCAACTCCTACTACGGCGAATTAGCTACTAAGAGGTTGGCAGCGTCCACCGATGACAATATGCGGCAGCGCGCGTCCGAGCGCGCGCGCTCAGTGCAAGGCTCGATCGCTTCCGCCGCCACTGATTACCCTGCTCCGTATCGTTTGTTGATTGTGAGTGAAGCGAAGAAGCGAGGGCTTGACCCGCGGCTGGTGTTGGCGATCATGAAGCAGGAAAGCCGCTTTAAGCCGAACGCAAAGTCTCCTTCAGCGGCGCGCGGTCTTTTGCAACTCACGATTGACGCCGCCCAGAAATACGCACCGCGTTCCGGTATCAAGCAAGTAACCGAAGATTCACTTTATCGACCGGAGGTTGCGATCCCCATCGGCTGTGAATACCTCGGCGAACTTTCGCGCATGTTCGCCGGACTACCCGAGGCAATCGCCGCTTCCTATAACGGCGGCGAGGACAACGTGGCGCGCTGGCTCGCTCGCTCAAATCAAAACGACGAAGGCGTCTTTGCGGCTGAAGTTGGGTTTAGCGAATCAAAGGGCTACGTCTTCAAAGTCATCTCTTACTACCGCGCTTACCGTCAGCTCTATACGACTGATTTGAAGCGTAGATACTGAGGAAAAGTGCGTCGAAGAAAAGCCTTTGATTTAAACGCAAAGGACGCTAAGGATTCCGCAAAGGAACGCAAAGGAAGTCCTCTCCTCTCTGCGTACCTTTGCGCAACCCTCAGCGCCCTCTGCGTTTAAATCATTCTTGTGAAAATCTATAGTTTTGGCCGCGCTGACGGCCGGTCCCAATTCATGGGGCGAAATCGTAATGTCGCTTGCCGGCCGCGGATCCAAGTCCATCTTGATCCATTGCACATCGTTTCGTACGGAACGGCCAATGCCGGTCGCGGCGGACTCGTCGTCCGGTGGTGGATACGAAGGCACGCTGCGCGACTTTGCGGCCTCGCGTCCGCCTTCAGTCCGTCCCGGTTCGCCAGCCGAACTCGACGGGGCCGAGCGTTGATCCCTCGTGGTATCTTCTTTTTCATACGGGGGCCTTGACTGCGAAGGCGTCACCGGCGTGATTGTGTAGGGCCTGCGCTCGCGAAAGAACACGGCCGAGATCACGCCCAGATTTGCAGTCTGTCCCAACTTGGCGCCGTAAGAATCGCGCTCAGTGGTAAAGTAAAA
>QHXE01000711.1:0-1805 GCA_003222835.1 Acidobacteriota bacterium
CGCGATTGCCATTCTCTTTGACCGTGCGACCAAACTCGGACATTGTTAGTATCACCACATCATCCATCCGCTGGCCGAGGTCGGTGTAAAGTGCTGCGATTGCCGAGCTGAACTGTCGCAGTAGATTGCTGAGCTGTCCTTGTTGATTGCCTTCGTTAACGTGCGTGTCCCAGCCGCCGATGTCGGCGAATGCTACTTCCAAGCCGACGCCGGCCTTAATCAACTGCGCGATTTGGCGGAGCGCATTGCCGAATGGCGTCTGCGGATAGTTCGCGCCATTCTCAGGTTTGAACTGCGCTGGATTGACTTGCTTCAGATAATTGATCGCTTCGAACGTTTCTTTTCCGGTTCCGTGCAGGGCATCGTTTACTGTCTGATCGTAAATCGCTTCGAAGCCGCCCTGTATTGCCGCCGAACTTTGGCCGGCGCGAATGCTGAAGTCCGCCAGATTCGAAATCGCCAGCGTGGGCGCTTTGCCTTGCATCGCGCGGGGCATGTTCTGAGTCATCGAGACCGCGCGGAACAGAGACTTCTGCGCATCCGGTTTCGTTTGCAGATAGCGATTCAGCCAACCATCCTGAGTCGACTTTACGCCCGGGGTCGCCGATTCCATGTAATCCTGCGCGTCAAAGTGCGAGCGGGTGTTGTCCGGCGAGCCGGAGGCATGAACGATCGCCAGGCGCTTCGAATCCCATAACGGCTTGAAGGCCACGAGCGCCGGATGCAAACCAAAGAAGCCATCGAGATTGATCGCGGACTCAGCGCCGCCATCCGGTTTTGCCACGCCGATGTTCGGCCGCACGTCATAATAAGCATGCTCGCCATAAGGCACGACGACATTCAGCCCATCGACGGCGCCGCGCTGAAAGATCGCAATCAACGTCTTGCGCCGACCGCCCGTGACTCTGTCAACCGTCTCCGCCAAAGCCCGGCTTAGAAAGCTCGGCGCCGAAGTCATCACCCCAAATGAAGCGAGCGCGATGCCGCCTGACCTAATGAAGTATCGTCTATTCATAATCGTATTCCTCTTGACTCTTTGCTCTTGACTCTTTGCCCTACTGCCGCTGAAATTCCGGCGATCCTAGAATCAACCCGGCAATCTTCACCAGCGGATTATCGATCGATGCCGGATTCACTCTCGCGAGTTGCGGTGGTCCACCGCCTCCAGGTCCCAGGATACCTCGTTGAAATCCCACTTCAAAGGGATTTTCCGGCGCTTTCATCGAAGCCGTTTGGGTAGGCGGCGGCGCCGGCAGCGAAATCTGATCGTTCAACTGCTTGAGCAGAGTCTCTCTGGTCTGCGCCGACATTTCGCCCCCAACAATCAAAGTCACAAATCGATCCAGCAGTTTGTCTCTGTCGATGGATTTGGCGCTTCCCATATCGCTGACGAATCGCGATAGATCGACGCGCGTGCCGGGGATGCGATTGCTCACCAACGCCAGCGCAAAGTTCATGCGTTCAAGCAATGCGCCGGTGTTCACCCAATTCTCGGCGACATCCGCATAGCCATTCGGCGTTATGAAGCCATAGAGCGGTTGGCCCATGCGGGCAATCCATTGATGGAATTGCGGCCCGCCGTTGGTATCCGCGCCCAGGGTGCGCACCGCGCTGATGGCCAATTCAAACGGTCGTTTCACTTTCGCACGATAAGCCGCGGCTGAATTAAACTCTGGTGAAAAGAAGATCGCTTTCAGCACTTCGCGGATGTCGCCATCAGTCTTCAAGAAAGTCTGGGCCACGCGATCGGCCAGCGCCGGCGGCGGATCGTCTGAAACAAAATGCCGCACTAGTTTGGTCGCGAT
>QHXE01000711.1:1940-4863 GCA_003222835.1 Acidobacteriota bacterium
CTGTGAAGCAACGTGCGACTTCCTGCACGTCCTTCTGCGTATAGCCGCCGTCGACGCCAAGCGTGTGCAGCTCCATCAATTCACGCGCGTAGTTTTCATTGATGCCGCGTCGCTGCTGCTGCTGTTTCTGCTGCTGCGGGTTGTTACTCATACGCAGGGCACGCAGCGGATTCTGCGCGGCGTTCGGCAGTAATGGCGGCAGTTGCGCGTTCGGACTGACACTCTGAAAATTATCCAGATAGAAAAGCATCGCCGGACTCTTCGCGTCAGCCAGCAACAAATTGTAAAACTTGCCCAGCGTGTTTGGTCGAATCGTGTCACGATCGTACGAGATCAGCAGCCAGCGATCGGCGCCCTTGCCCGCGAACACGTTGAAATGATTAGTCCAGAAATCAACCATAACTTCCTGCAATTGACGCTCGCTGTAGACCGCGCGCAGGATGCGCGACATTTGCAATTCGCCAGTCAGGAATTGCGGCGGACGGAGATTGTTTTCTTTGAAATACTCCATCATGGCTTTGCGATACTCCGCATTGTTCATCGGGTTCGCATCATTGGCCGCTGGATTCTTCGCCGCTTGATTGCCTTTCGCCGCGTCAGGCCCTTGCATCTCGCCCGACACTCCCTCGGTCTTTGGCTGATTCGGATTCGGCGCTGCATTGGCGCCACCTTTCACGCGATTGTCGCGGGCGGCTGCGAGGTCAGCCGGCAAGGCGCCTCGCTGCTGCAATTGCCGCAGAAGCTGCCCTGGCTCGGGGTACTTCCCGTAAAGCTCGGCCGTGGTCATGCGCAACGTTTCCAGATTCTGCAATCTTGCCTCGGTCGCGGAATCATCGATCTTTTCGGGCGAGAGCTGCTGCTCGATATACTTATCGACGCCGATCGCCTTAACCCGCTCGACATCCCCCGGCCGCGCCCCGAAGCCGAGACGATTCAGCACGTGCAGGACGCGCTGATCTTCATTAAGTTTCGCAGCGCCCCTATTCGACGGCGCCTTCATCCCCTGCGCGCCTACGCCAACCGTAAAAGTGCTGACAAGCAGCACGCCCATTGACAGCAACGCCGCTGCCCGGTTGACGAATCCGCTCCCGATTGATGTCTTAGTGATCATGTTCCTGCCAATCCTCTCTTTACCCACCGTGAATAATAACTGGCGCCGGCAACTTGTTGCCAATGACCCTTCGTTTGCGCACGATTATTTGACGCCATTCAGGGCCAAACGGTCGAAAGAATCAGAAATGTTTTTGCAGCAGTGCTCCCTCTCCGTGGTGATGTCCGATGCTTTCGTCTTGTATGGTAGTATTCGCCTTTGGAGGCGACCAAAAACAAATGACTTCTTTGAAGATTCTGATTGAGAAGCACCCCGACGGATTCGTCGCTTACCCGCTTGGTGTTAAGGGTGTGGTGGTCGGAGAAGGAGACACTTACGAAGAAGCGCTAGCTAATGTACGCTCAGCGATCGCTTTCCACGTCGAAACGTTTGGCGTGGAGGTTTTGCAACCAGTCCCGTAGGGACGAAATACTTATAGAGAGACTCCTCTACTAAGAATTCCGCCAGCTCCGTAGGAGCGACATGTTATCTCTGCTGGATGAACCCGAGGTACAGAACATTTCGCTCCTACGGAGCTGAGCTATCAATTGGCTCCGTTAACTATAAACATCGCGTTCCTACGGAACTGAGAACGTCAGGCGCGCGAACCACTAATGTATGACGTATTTATGAAATGAACCACTAAGTAGCTTTCCCAGATAATGAACATCAGCCCGCAAGAACTAGCACAACGTTTGGCGGAGGCGGATCGTAGCCGGGTTGCGCTGCGACGCGCCACGCTGGAACTTGCTGCCCTGGGCCGACCACTACTTGAGCAACACAGCAAACGCGAAAGCGATGTCCATCGATCTGAACGATCCCGTCGCGGTTCTGCTCGCCGCTCTTCAGGCACTTGAACGAGCCGGCGTCGAGGCCGCAGCTTATGGCGGGCTTGCGCTTGCCGTCTATGGCGAGCCGCGCGAGACGAAGGATGCCGATCTGGCGGTCGCTGGCGTAAGCGCGGCGCAGGGAGAGGCGGCGCTCCGTGCGGCAGGCTTTGATGTGATTCTGGCGTTCGATCGCATGCGCTTCGGCGGTCAGTTGGTGAGCCGGCTGACCCTTATCGGAGGAGCAGCCGGCTCGTTGAATACCGCCGATTTAGTCGAGCCGCGATCGTCTCGGTATGCGCACGAGGTTCTCGCACGCTCTCTCACCGGCTCGCTCCGTCAGCAGCCGGTGCGCGTGGTCTCACCCGAGGATTTCGTTGTGCTGAAAATCCTCGCGACGCGCGAGCGCGATCTCGAAGACGCCGTCACGGTCGTTCGCTCGCTAGCAAGTCGCATCGATATGGAACTGATCGAGCACGAACTGAAAGCGCTGGCAATTGAAATCTCGGATCACGACGTTATGGGCAGATGGCAGCGCGCCCAGGGCAGATAACCAAAGGACTTATTGACATGACGACCCGAATCACAATTTAAGGTGCAACAGTCTGTGGCGCACGGGAAGCAGGATTGCGTGGAAGCGGACGCGGATAAGTGACTTGGCTTTTGTTTCCTGCTTTGTCGACGGCCCGCACGCCGAAGAAGTAGTTGTCTTTTGACATCCCTTTCATCGTGTAAGTCAGGACATTTCCGACCGAGAGCGAATTGGTCCAGGTCGCGGCGGTCGTGTCGCGCCAGACGATCTCGGAACCCGCCACGTCCGGCTCTTTGCTGGCGTCCCACCTGATGACGGTGTCGTTAGCCAGACCGGAGGGAAAGACAACATTCTTTGGTCGCGCGGGCGCCAGTGCCAGAGCCGCGAGCGATGCGGCGTTCACCCGCGCGACGTTGGCGATGTAGTTGAAGTCGTCGAACTGCGGCAGGTCGCCATACTGAATTCCGTTTTCGA
>QHXE01000712.1 GCA_003222835.1 Acidobacteriota bacterium
GGGATCCCGTAAGACATGGCCTCGAGAATTGCAAGAGCCATGCCTTCTGACTCGGAAGCGTGCACGAACACATCCGACGCGGAAAACACATCCGGCTTGGCCACCTCGTCAACAAACCCGAGCCATCGCACAGATGACTCCAAGCCTAACTGTGCGACCAAGGCGTCCAACTGCGACACATACTTTCCAGCGTTGCGCCCCCCCGCAATTATCAGCAGGGACTCAGGGTTACTGGCGCGGACCAGCTCAAAAGCGCGAATAATCAGGTGGATGTTCTTCTTCTCGTTGATTCTTCCCAGGAACAGAACCACGGGTGCATCAGCGGCGATACCAAGTCGCTGCCTTGCCTGAGCCTTTTCCACCTGGACAGGCGGGATCTCGACCCCATTCGGCACTACATGTATGGGCGCAGACACACCAATGGCTCGCAATTGATTTTCTTCAAAATCAGAAAGGGCAAACACACCGCGTGCCGCGTTGAGATTTGGGATTTCCACTAGTCGATTATAGAGTTGCTTCTTGATCGACCTGGCGCTCCAGTCCCCGAATAACTTCGGATCGAGGGCCCCGTGCGGACTAAAAAACGTCTTCGTGTTCGTCTTCCGTCCGAACCTGGCAACCTGGATATTCAACAACTCGAAAGTGTTGTGAGCGTGCACGACATCAACATTTCCTACCTGCAGCGCCAGCGCCTCGCCGAGCCGCCGTGACCAGTGCGTCCCGAGAAGGCTATGCTCCGGGAAGTAGCGCGGTCGCAGACCCGACGGCGTCTGGTTACCAGGAACCCGGTTCTGGTTCAGCGCCCAGATCTCCACATCGGCTCCAGCGACAGCCTGAGCGGCCGCCAATTGATATACCATCCGTTGCGGGCCACCCCGGAATTCCCCCGGAATACATTCAAAGACGACGTGGATGACTTTCATTGCCTGGCCTGCGCCAACGAAAATTTGCACTTACCGCGTTGCGTCATGACATGCAGCGCCCACGCAATGACAATTGGGAACATGTGGATTATTCCGAACACGACGATCGAATTCAGTCCATCCCGGTAAGCTTGGATTAAGGACACCATTATCGAGAGGTAGAACAGCTGACCGACCCGTCCGGGGGGGCCGGACCTGAATATCCGATATGCACGGCTCAACACAACCCCGAACACCAATGGAACGAGGATCACGCCGGCGATTCCGAAATTTAGATATGCCTCTGCGATATAGGTGATGGTTCTACCCTCTCGGTCGTAAGGCCGCGATCGAGTGGCCATCGCGATGACATGATCCCCGAAGCCTGGCTTGTGTGGCCACAGGAATCGCGGAATCGGAAACGTCAGGAGAGGCAGATACGTTCTGCCAAAATATCGTTTCCCCAGCCCGTCTGCGAGCGTTAGCGCACCTGCGTACGGGTCGAGCATTTGCTTTTCAATAATCAGCTCTGTATCGGGCGGCGCGAGAAACAGCGCCTGTTCCACCCTCCGAGCCGCCCCGGATAGATCGTCTTCCTGGACTGCTTTGCCGATGTATTTCATCTGAGGAAACAGGAGCACAATGGCGATGGCGACCGGCCAAGCCCACACCGGCGGCCACCTGCGGCCCGTTCGGTACAGATATACCGAGGCCACGAATAGCAGCGTCAGCACAAACGAAAAACGGAGATAGCCCTGGAGTCCCACAATCGGGAGCAAGATTGCAAGTGGGGCTACGAGGAACCAGCGAAATCCGAAGCGAAACAGTCCCACGATCAGGCAGGCAAAGAGCCAAAGCGCGAACGTGGTTCCATATCCGGATGCCACCAGCAGCGATCCAGCGCCCAGACCGCTGCGGCGAGCGGCGAAAAAGTAGAGACTGAAAGGCAGGAGAATGGCAAGCAGTAATACGGTAAGCCGGCCAGAGAGTACGTAGCCCGTTCCACGCGGCCGCGCTTTCCACGCAAACGCGATACGCGGCCCGAGCAACGTGCCGATGCTGAACATCACCAACGCCAGATCGGCATAGGCAATCGCCCGCGCAAACTCGTCAGGCCTTATGGCCATGTAGCCGCTCATGCCTTCGTACATCACTGAACCGCCGAGATAAACCTGCCAGGCGGGTATGGTGATGACGTAGAGGTGGAAGAAGAGGTAATAGAAAGCAGGATGGAGGAAGCTGAGCCTCCGACGCAGCCACAATATGGATCCGCCCAAGCTCAGGGCGTCGATGGCAAGCCAAACGAATAAGGACCCCATCAGCCCCTGCCGGATACAAGCCTGTCGAGCTGTTCGAGCAGCGCCGCGCACACGCCATTGATCACGAACGTCCTAGCGGCGTTCTCGTATGCGGCCTCGCCCATCGTCGACAACTGACTCCACTCCGTCTTAAAGAATCGTTCCAGCGCTCCTCCGGGATAACTGGGATCGGCAATTGAAAGACCAGTCGAGGGAGTCAGCAACTCGTCGTGGTTACCGGCGCGGGCAGAAAGTACCAGCGGTAGCTTCGCAAAGCTTGCCTCAATTGGCGCCAGCGGGTTCGGATCACGGAAGGTGTTCAGGACAAAGGCATCGGCAGCCATCAGCCACTCACGGACAAGCTCTTGATCGACGTGGCCCACAACTTTGACGCAATCGGCGCAGCCGGCCGCGTCGACACCTCGCTCCAAATTACCACGCAGGGATCCATCGCCAACCAGCACAAGCATGGCGCCTGTCGCCAACTCGCTCCTCAATGAAACGAATGCGGTCAAGAGCTCTCGCACACCTTTCCAAGGCTCCAACGCGGAGACTTGCACCAGAAGTCGCGTTGACGCCGGGATGCCCAGTCTCTTCCGCGCAAGCTGCCTTTCCCGGGCGCCATGGCGGCGGTAGAACTCCCCATCCACCGTGTTCGGCAACAGCACGATCG
>QHXE01000075.1:0-8396 GCA_003222835.1 Acidobacteriota bacterium
GAGGAAACACCAGATTGAATGCAGCGAGCAGATAGATGCAGACGGGATTACTATAAACTGTAAACGGCCACGTAAAGGTTTGAATAAAGAGAGGCCAACGAACTCCGAATTCGCTGTAGCCGGTTTTAGCCAACAGGTAAGCGTTATAAGCAAAGGCTGCCTCGTCCTGATAAAAACCGGGCGGATTCTCTGTGAGTCCATAGGTGTAAAGAATGAACAGGATCGTGATGCCGATTATTGAAAGAGGCAGGCTATACCGACGGATGAAATTCGTTAGCTTTGCAGCACCGGGCAGAAACATCGCGAAGCTTGGTCTGAATTTTGACTCTAAACCCTTACGTCAGGAACGTGGAGTTTATCATGTCGAGCGAGAGAGATGGCGCGGTTGGGCAAAATTCGTTGGCGGATTCACGGCCTTATTCGATACACGTAGATTGAACCTCCAATTATTTTTTCAGGTTTCAACTCGCGATACGCAGCATAATCATTAGGATTACGACTGGGATTGACCGAACCGTTTAAGAAGCTGGCGCCGACGGCAACGTAGCGAGTCATCGCCTCGTCCGGATTAGACGGAGCGTCGGCCTTTCTTATCCCATACTTCTCCAGTATTTCGAAACCCCAGATTGCCTCGCTCACGGTGTCTTCGCCCCGCTCATGCAGATATGCAGCCAGCCCCTTAACGTCATCGCCCCACTCGACATTTGAATCTGAAAGGTAGTACCAATGCGGCGCCCGCGATGCAAACTCATTCATGTAGGTCAGGTAATCGGGATACGCCCTAATCGCTTCAATGCCCATCCAGGCTAAAACTACCGCCAGGATTCCGGCCATCATAACGCGCTGCCTGCGGTAAGAAAGCAGATGATCCAGGAACGCGCCACCCAGGATGAAGAGGAACGGGTAGACTGGCAACAAGTGTCTGATCCCGATATTCGTTGAAGCCATCATGGCTAAGGCGGCGAATGAAAATATTGGCACGAGTAAGACCAACACGCGCTCGTCACGTTTTCGAAATAAGATCCAGAGCGCCCAAACAATGGAGACCACCGAGAGTAACAAAAAAGGAATAGTTGTTTTCAGCCCAAACGCGACCGGGAAGTAGTACCACCATCCCCCCTTGCTGTACATGCCGAGCAGACCTGCGGGTGACCGAGCCTGATCAAGGACCACAACGCGTAGCATGCCGTGGATAAAATCTGCCGGAATGATGTGTTGTACAGCCATGAAGGCTTGCCCGGCCAGTTCTGGCAGCGGCTGATGAGTTGTCGCCGAACTTCCGCTATCGTAAAACGACAACGTGTATCGCTGCTTGGGGTGATGAAAGAAATAACCCGCGTTGACGATCATTATGAGTGCTACTGTCGCAATGGCCAGTTGCGCCGCAACTAAGCCGCGCTTTTGTCCAAGTCTCGGTGCGAAAATGAAAAGGCCAAGCAGCGGCACAATCGCAAACGGCGCCAGCGCAACCATCGAGAACTTGGTGGAGAGGGCTAACCCGGCACTCAGACCGACATATAGCGCATAACGAAAGTTGGGGGTCTGCAAATAAAAATAAAGCGCGAATGACAGGAGCAAGTAGGCGAGGGCTGAAGCAATGTCAGTCTGAACTACTCTGCCGTGTGCAAGCACTGTGGGTTCAAGCGCATAGAGGGCCGCCGCCAGGAGGGCAGTGCGCGGACCAAATAGGCGCCGCGCACAAAAAAATATCAACGCCCCAAGCAGCAGAGCGATCGCAATCATGGGTACTCTCGGCCAGAACGTCAACGCTTCGTAATGCGCGTCGTTGGCCCGCCAGAAGTTCTGGGCAATCTGATAATCAGAATACTCCCGCTGAGGATCTACCGCCGCCGCCTGCGTGTGCGTGAAAAGGAGTGGCAGTGCGGAGAGCATCTTGACCAGCGGCGGGTGCTCGATATTGATGGCGAGGTTTCCATGGAGATTATAGAAGCCGGCGGGAATATGAATGGTCTCATCCAATGTCAGATTCTTCCGCGGAAGAACCGAAAGAAAATTCAAGCCCATCACAACGAGCAGCAGCGCACAGATTAGTTCTGCTCGATAGTGACTGATGAATTCGAACACTCTTCGAGTCACAGCGTAAATACTGAATAGTAGTTGTCAGTTGTGAACTGAGTTTTTCGCCACGCGAAAGAAGCCGTCATTGATTAGACGACGCGCAAGCATGATCTTGCTATGATCGCTCAACCCGCCCGGAATCGCGCCCACACTGAAATTTTGATTCTCTGAGACGAAACGAATAGCCGTCGCGAAATATTTAGGCAGCGAGAGGTCGCCATGGCAGGCCGCTAAACGAACAAAATCCCCATCCATTACAAACCGGCACGATAATCCTGGTCTGCGCTCGACGAGCGTCGCAACATCGATCGATTGAGGTTCCGAATCGGTAATCGAACCTTCACCGATAGCTTGTTGGTTCCAGGTAAAACTTGCCCTTATTTCTTCCACTGCCTTTGAAACATCGGAGCAACTCGCGACCTCATTTAACAGTCTGTCGAACTCTTCTTTGATCGACGCATCCGCTGAGCTGAAGCCCACCGGGAGAGCCTTTCTTAATCGTACGTCTTGATATCCAAGCTGACCTAGAGCGACGGCGATTAGATCGACCCACGTGACAGGATAGATGCCGATTGTCACATGGGCAGAAATTGAATCTGTGGAGCGGGCTTCGTGTACAAAACCCCTGGGCAAGTACAAAAGATCGCCGGGCTCAAGCACAAACTCATCAATCGGCTCGGTCGGTTCATATTTCGCTGTCACATCGCGAATTACCGGCGCGCCGCGATATTGCACGCCATCAATCGGCCTTTCGAATTTCATGAGCGGCACATGTTCAAGCGGAAGCTCAATCGGCGATCCAAAGACACGCCAGTACTTACTGCCGGCTACCTGTAGAAGCATCGTGTCGTGGAGATCGTAATGACGATCGAGAGCGCGTGAGTCTGCCGGCGTGCAATATAGGTTCGCCGCGACTTGAAAACCGAACAGTTCCTGCATTCGGATGCACAGTGTCCAGATGGGTTTCCAATACCGATTAATACCGCGGATTCTAAAGGATGCACCTTGCCGATAGGCTTGATAAACGGCCGACGCAGGTTTCTTATCCGACCCATCGCGGAGTTCCTTGGAGCCAAGCACCTCGACGCCCTCGCGATCGAGAAGACAGGCAACAGAGAGCAGGTAATCTATATCGCCTCCCGAAACCAATGATGCGTAATAGTCCGGCTGGCGTCTGGAAATCCGCAAGGGCTTCGTTTCCCAATATTCAGAAAAAAATTGTTCGCGTGAGACGGGCGAAATCAATGTATTGAAATCAAGTTCGGACATCCTTAGCTCCTTTGAGGATTCATGGCAAATTCAGCTTCAAGACATAATAATCCGTGTCGCCGATTTGCTCCCAGCCCGGCAAGGTAACGTTTTTGGGCACATGCTCCGCTACTAGCGCGGTCGCGCCCGTCTTTGCAAAGGCGTCAATCACTTCGCGCCGGCGCGATTCATCCGCGGTCGCAAACGTGTTCGAATCGACGTTGGGTATCTCAGCGATGATATGAACGTGGGCCAATCGCGCCCAATGTACAACGGCCAGCCAAAACGGATCGAAGTTAATCGCGCCTACAGAATGCCCGGGTTGGATCCCCATGCGGTTTAGTCTGTCGGCTATCTGCAGTTGCAGAAACTCCTGCTGATGTCTGGCGGCAAAGGCCGAACGAAACGACGAAAGCGATCTCGTCGTCTGGGCAAAGATGATTAGCATTGCCGTTATGAGTGCTGCGTATTTAATTAGTTTCTTGGAACGCTCTGTGATAGGTAATCGCAGAGCAGCAAACAATACCAACCACATAGCGGGGATAAATGGCGCTACGTAACGCGGTTCCACATGCACCGGCAGATAGAGAACAAAGGCCGCGAATGACAATATCGGCAGCCACCATTCCGACAACAAGTTTCTGATCGAGTTCCGGCGGCCAACGTAACCGAGCAGCAGGAACGCTCCGAGCAACGCCAGATTGGATCTATAGGTAAAGATCTCCCAGTAGGTAGCAAGATTTCTTCGCAATGCTGTTGCTTGCTGGGAGAAATCGAATTGAGTGTTAGCTCCCTCGAACCAGTAAGATGGATCGTACCAGGGCGGATAAGTCGCGTTCAACGGACTAGCGAATTCATAGACCGATGGATTCTCAAAAATTCTTCTGGTCGGATGCCTGGGAGTGCCATAACGAGCGTCGTCGCCTTGCCAGTGAAAAGCCGGCAGTCTGTTGACATGCCATAAGTAGTTTAGCTTGCCACTGTCGCCAAAGGTGAACCGATGTTTCGAAGCGGAGAGCGCAATTGTGAATGGGCCGGCGGTTAGGAGTATGCCGAGCACAGCGGCCGCTGAGCGCACGCCGGCCTTTCTTAGCCCACCGGCAAAAAACAGCCCGACCAATATGAACAGCGGCGCCAGCGGAAGCATCGGGTTCTTTGCCAGATAACCAACGCCGAGAATTAGTCCAAGCACAAAGAAAGACGGCCAGTCTCGAAGCCCGCGGCGTATTCGCAGCAAAACTGCGAACGCCAGATAAACGAACACCGAAAAGAGCAGATCAGGCGCCGTCGTCGCCATCTTTATCAGCCCTAGCGAGCACCAAATGAAAACCGCATAGCCAAGCGCCACCATTGCCCATTCAGGCAAAGCTATCGCTCTTCGCTCGGACACCGAATCTCGGTTCTCGCTTTGCCATCTGATTAGCTCGCGCATGAAGAGCCCAAAGGCAAAGAGCGCCGTCAGATAAATTAGAAAGTTAGCGAAATGTACCAGAGGAAACTCCGCACTTGGGGAAGGCTTGAGGACTCGAACCAACAGACCAAGCGGCAAGGAATAGAGCGGACTCCATAAACCGTTGAGCGCCGTCTGCCAGTCGCGGCGCACAAAGGCGTCGCCCATATCGAGGTATGAAACGCCCATTGGATTGAGGGAGTGCCGCGAACTCCACGAATCAAGCGCACCAAGTGCCGCGGCCAGTACCAAAAGCAGAAGCCTAAGATGTTTGGACAAGGTCAAGGCCCTACTTTCCGTGGGTTGATACGTATACTCTTGAGATCTCAGAACTTCTTCGGGTAAGACTCGCCGAGTTTCTATTGAAGAAAACCTTGAGTCCAACTCTCGCTTAGGTCTTCAGCAGAGCCGTCAGCAACTCTTCGGCATATGAAGGCTGAGCTAGGACGTCCAACCCTGCACCCAAAGAGAAACTTTGACACTGATTAGCAAGCCTACTAAGCAGTCGGAGGTGTTCCCGCGCCGTCGTCTTATCATAACTGGCCCACGGGTTAAATTTGATCAGTTGCGCCATGGCGTCGCCAGAACTAAGACTTGATATGACGCTCTTTGGGTTGTTCGTAATCGAGGTAAACAGCAGCATGCCAGGAATGCAGGATTCTTTCGCTCTTCCTGGAAAAGCGATGTCTGGCTCGAGGCGACGCTTTGAAGGATCCGAAGTTATCGGAGGACCTAGCGCACTCTCAATCTCGGGCAATCGGCAAGCGGCTAGCGTCCTTTCCGAGGCAGCAAAGAACTTACGGATTCCGCGCGCTCGCACTGCGTCTTGCTCCTGGTCCAGGAGAAGCGCATCATCCGTCAGGTATGACCAACCTCTGGCCGCGAGAAGGGTTGCCAATGTCGACTTGCCGCTACCGGACTCCCCAATCATCAAGGCGCCAATATTTGTTTTTGGTTCTACAACTCCAGAGCCGTGGAGTTGATAGAGTCCACACCGTCTGAGTGCGGCCTCGAGCACATACGACATCACATTGACCAAAGACAGTGGCCGCCTGGCATGGGCCGAGAACCCGATCCAGACATCGATCAACCGTTCGCTTTGAGCGTTGACGATTATTAGCGACTCTTCTACCGCTAGGTAGTAGCAACTACCATTGAGGTAACAATGCCCAAGTGCCACTTCGAAGCTCTCAAGTCCCTGAGGAACTAGCGGCGGTGTTTCACGAGCCCGAATCTTGATGGTGTAAGAAGGCTTTGCGGTAGAGCGATCCGTAAGAGGTACGAGATGAAAGTCGCTGAGGAAATTCCGGCTTAGAGTCGCGGACCCTTCATCGAGGGCCTCCACGCACAGAGAACGACCGGCGATGGCGTAATATCTCGTCAACGCCGGTCGTCCAACTTCGCAAGCCAAGTTTTGCAACCTCTTCGGCAACGTCCAAGCGCGAATACGGTCGCCCGAACTTGGCCCAAGCGCTAATTATTATTAGTCCGGAAAACCAGTTCCCGGGTCCGTGCCCCCCGTAAAGGTCTGAAAGAAGGCTGTGGCTTCGAGAACGTTCACTGGACCGGAAATCTCTGGTTCCACAAAAAGCTTTCTCGCCGTCGCCTGCACCTCTGGCGCGGTAAGTTCCCGCCTAGTAGTTTCGGTTTGTTGCGTGATCAAAGTTCTGTTCCTCCCGTCAAGGTGTGACATTTTGCTCAGCCTGAGCGTCCTGATTAGGTTCAATCGTCAGACGAAGTGGCTTCGAGACATCCTTCTCCAAGTCCGTCCGCGAGTATAAACGAATACCACTCGGAAACCAAGTATTAGTTAATTCTTCTAAACTAACGGCCGCGATGTCCCAGGTTACCACTTGATCGATTTCCTTTTGCGCCCCGTTCGTCGTGAGGATGTTGAGCCCAATCCCGGCCTTCGCGGCAATCTCTTCTAAAACATCAGTCAGAAACTGCTTGTGCACATGAAGCGTAAAGAGTCCGTCGCTGTATGCAACTTGCAGATCCTTCTTTCGAATCTCAAGCGCCACCTTCTCTTCATCTTCTGTCGCATAAACCATCCCTACGTACATTTGCGTACCGGGGTCCTTCATGATCCAAGGCGGAACATCGGGCGCTTTTTCGTCCGACCCTAAAAAATAAATCGTGAGCGCCTGCTTCCTGGCCGGGTACGTCGGATCGGCGCCGCCGTTCATGACATAGTCGATCACCGCGTGTGGCGATAAGCGCCGAACGGCCTGTTCCAGGGGCAAATCATCGAAATTGTCTGTCAATAATTGCTGCTTGGCCTTATCAGTTACGTGGATTGGGACCTTCAACTTTAACTGACGCCCAATCTCTGAAGCGACCTCTGAGAAAGGCGCCTTCTTCGCGTGCACTGATACAAACGGCGCGCCGAAATCCTCAACTACCTTAACCCGCCACGTCGGGTGTTTTTGCGGACTCGCCTGTGTTGTTGTTGCGGGCTTAACCGCGTCTGGTTTTGATTTGCCGGGTTGCTGATGGATGGTAACTCCACTTGCGGTAACGCCGGCAAAAATGAAAAGAGCAGAAAAAAGAACTATAGAAAGAGGGGTTTCCCAGCGGTGATTAGCCGCTGGGAAACCTGAGTTAACTCCCCGCTCGAAGGTAACCATCAAAGGAATTCCTCCAGTCGAACCCCTTATGGTATCGGTGTCGGGCCCGAAATCTCACGCCCGATGGTGATCTTCAATCGTCCGGACTTCACTACGCCAAACTTGAAGCCGAGGCGAAGGGTACCGCTGGTGCCGATAAGGCTCAGAGCATTGAACGAGCCTGTCTGGGCAGCATTTGCCCCGCTACCGACACCTGGGAAAGGCCCGCCGAGCGGCCAGAGGTTATTCGTCGTGCCTCCGGCAGTCGTGGCGTTCAGGACCAAACTGCTGTCACTGCCACCACCGAATGGCTGATGCTCGGATACTGCACCTGCCGGCGGCGCAGGATTACAACCCGGGTTTGTACAAGCGATTGGCGCCGGCGTTGAGCCTGGCAGTGGATTACCAGCGGACACGGTAGTGTCCTCTAGCACGGTTCCCCAAACGCTCTGTTGCGTCAGGTTACTATCCACGACAAACTCCCCAGGCGAGTTCAAGGCCTTCAAAACTGCACCAAAGGCGCTTCCAGCGTCGGAGCCGTCATTATTGCCGCTCCTGCCGCAGGTTGGAGTTGGCGTGGTCACCGGAATACCGGCCCCCTCAGTGAAGTGGTTCGGACCACGCAGGTTCCGCGCTTCTTGTGAGCCGGCGATCGTGGTTTGCCCGAAAGCCGGAGCACTTCCTTGCGCGCCGTAGCTCTGGCCGCCGCACGGCAGCAAGGCGTCGTTGATTCGGAAGCGACCACCCGCAACCGCAACGCCGCTAAGGTTGGTCACCCTGAATCTCAGGATTAGCACTCCCAGTGGATCGTTGGCGGCGCCGAAAACGCTGGCGTCTTGCGAGTACCGGCGTTCGGCATTCGCAAAGCCCGCGCAAGTAAGCAGGCTGGGGCAATTCGGATCGAACACCCGCAAAGAAACCAGGGTGTTTCCGATAATCGGTGCCGAGCCCGCACCATCATAGGCAGCAATCCCACCAGGACGAGCCGCCGTGCAACCGGTCCCATCGAG
>QHXE01000075.1:8457-16663 GCA_003222835.1 Acidobacteriota bacterium
TCGAGGATGAAATCCTCTGAGTTGCCGCAGAATCCGCCCGTTACAACGCCCGCACATGCTCCCACTGCCGGCTGAGTGTTGGTAAATGGATACTCAGTCGTAAGCGGTCCACTGCGCCACGAGTCGCGATAGATCTGACCAGCCGTCGCCGTATCTGTGCTAGCAGAGCGGCGGCGTTCGATCTTGTACTGACCCGACTCGCCATAGCACTTCAGCGTCGTAGTAAGCCGATTCGAACTGTCGGACGTCTGAATAAGTGGACCGGTCGTAACCGGGAAGTTCGTGTTTGGATCCTGCGTGCCCACCGGAACGGTTGGCGCACCACTGCCGTACAAAGGATTCGGCGGATTTTGTGGATTACCTGTGGCTGGCCCTGGACACGGGATGTTCGGCCCCAACGGAACCACACTAGCGTCACCGACCGGCTGCAGACAAGTGCCTTCGCAATACTGCGGAGCAAGCGACGGATACAAGTTGCCCGGGAAAACTCCTGGTCCGGTGTTTACGGGCGAACCGATACCGTAAGTATTGAAGCCAACCTTGTCGAAAATAACAGCAGCTCCACTAGTGCCAAGGGCGGAAAAGACGAATCCAGTCGGACAGCCAAACGATCCGATCACGCACTGGGTGAGAATATTGCTGCCAATATTCGCCAGAGCAATGCCGGCATCGTCAGGAATATCCGTCGTCGCCAGGGCCGCGTTCTGGGTGCCGATAACCGCATCCGGAATCGAGTGGAATCTTCCACCATTACCGCCGAGATTACTCAGCGTGTATCCTTGGCCGCCGCACAGGAACCAGGTTCGCGCCTTAATTATCGTGGCGCCCTTAATTTGGCAGGCGAGCGAAGCCACATTCGAGGCTTGTCCAAACTGTGGATTGAAACCCATACCGGAGGACACAAACACCCCAATGCCGTTCGCCACGCCGTTCGGATCGTCGGACAAGGTCGAGACTGTAACGTTCACCGCGCTCGCGTTATATACCTCGACAAACTCATCTCTACTTCCGTTTAAGGTCGTGCCGGGTCCGTTTTCTCTAAAAGCGCTGATCACCAAACAGTCGTTCGTCTTGGACGGAGCACTTGTCACGTCGCAAGCCGCCACCTGATTGGTGTTGAAGGTCTGAGCTTGCACCTTCTGTTCGAGTCGCGGGCGCAGCGCGATGAATGTACCAATCATCAACGCCAGCGCGCCCACGGCTACAAGACTATATCGAATCGAAGATCGCATCTTGGAATTCCTCCTCTTGAGCGGGAAAGTTGTTTCGTTCATAGAAAATTGAAACCAGCGAACTGGAGCCCTTCGACCTATCCTGGCGTTAAAAGCTACGGCAAGCTGCGTTTCCTTGACGAAAATACCGAACTACAAGCGCGGAGAAACTATCATTCTCCGCCAGCCCTGTCAATCGCAAATCCGAAAGTTTTCGCAATCAACCGGGTACGCCAGCAGTCCATTTCAAGCTAGGTAAAGCGTAAAGTACCGGCAACTTAGCACAAGCTGGAAACCGAGTCAACAGTTTTTTGGGGATTTTTTCGTGAGTTTTTGGCAAAAACGTGCTCATCTTGTTTCAGTATGTCTGGGGACTTGTCCCTTGGCCGCATCACGTTCGCTGATTGGTAATCCGTTAACTCCAGCGAGCGCTGAATTCTATCATAATTTTGCTTTCGGACTTGTCTTGCGATTGTAGCCATATTACTATTGCCCGAATTTATTTCTGAGGAGTTTGCTAGATGAAACGTCAATGGTTGCTTTTACTTTTCCCGCTGGTTCTGGTAGGTCTTCTGCTTACGATAAAGCATTTTGCAAAAAAGCCTGAGCCCCAGCAAGCCGAGATCACCAAGCCGGTTGCCGTGCTCAAGGATACGACGATTCAGTCCAACGTCCCGATGGACGTCGTGCCGCGCAATAGCTCCGCGCTACAACCCTTGGCCCCTGAGGTAGTCGAAAAGGTCGCGGGAACTCTCGAAAAGTACGTCAAAGAGCATCCGAGCGCGCCGGACATTGCCGATGCATATTTCAACCTCGGCCAAACCTATTACCAGGGCGGTCAGTATGAGAAAGCCATCGAACCGCTGCAAAAGGCCATCGACCGCCACCCTTATGACGCCGACGCTCACTACACCTTAGGCAATACATACGACAAACTTAAACGTTACAAGGAAGCGGCGCAGGAATTCGAGCTGATGACGAAAATCGAGCCAAAGAACGACTCGGTTTATTACAACCTGGGTAACGCTTACTTAAATCAGAACAAATACGAAGAAGCGATCGAGCGATACAAACAGGCTCTCGCTTTGAATCCGAAAAACGGCGCCGCCCATTATGTTCTAGGGATGGCCTACGGGCGACAGCACAGATTCAAAGACGCGAGTGATGAGTTTGAAAAGGCCGTCAACATCGATCCGAATAATCCTGAAGCGCGCTATCTCTTGGCCATGGCGAAATTTGAGAACGGCGATCGCAAAGGCGCGATGGAGCAATACGAAAGTCTGAAGAAGCTGAGCCCGCAGTATGCGGATCAGCTCACCAAGAACCTAAATCCCTAAGCACTGTGTCTCACAATCGGCGTGATCGTCACCCAGTGGTGGAATCAAGTATTGAGTTCATTCCCGCCGCCGAGGAATTGGAACTAACTCGGACTATGTCTTTGTCGAATAATCGATCGTGAAAAGTAAGTCGCCATTTATCATCATCGGCGCCGTCCTGGTCTTCGCTCTGATCGGCGGCGTTTGGTTCTACCGATCACGAAAGCCAAGCATCGTTTTGATTACCAAAGGGGGAGTGCCGGGCGCGCAGCCGCCACAGGTAATCGGCCCAAACACCCCCCACGTCACGATCGAGGAGTTCGGAGATTTCCAGTGCCCTCCATGCGGAAAGCTTCATCCAGTCTTAAAGAAAGTCGAAGAAGATTACGGCTCGCGCGTCGCCATAGTTTTCCGAGAATTTCCTATGACGCAACTCCATGCCAACGCGCTCGAAGCAGCTCGCGCCGCGGAGGCCGCCGGATTGCAGGGTGCTTTCTGGCAGATGCACGACTTCATATATGACACTCAGGAGATGTGGAGTAACTGGAAGGACGTCCGGTCAGTATTCGCGCGACAAGCCACCATCATGGGGCTTGATTCAAAACGGCTGCGGAGCGACATGGACTCGGCAGAGGTGCAGCAGCGGATCGCTGCCGATCAGCAGCGCGGACAATCTATCGGGGTCGTGGGAACGCCGACTTTTTTTCTAAATGGGCGTCTAATCGCGCCGGAAGAGTTGGAACACCTTCGCGAATTGATTGAGGCGGCTCTGAAGCAATGATCTCCTGAGCACCCTTGCTTATGCGCCCGCCTGAGCGCCCTTGCTTACGCGCGGGCTTCTGTCACAGCTTGCTTCTAATATCTGACGAACCTTGCGACACGCCGGTGGCTACGCAGCGACGATGGCGCATTAGCGCTGCCTCGGTTCTAGTCGTCGGGGCGGCGCTTCGTCTCTATAGTCTCCCGCTCGTACCGCTTCATCATGACGAAGGAGTCAACGGCAAGTTTCTTCTAAAACTCGTCAACGAGGGATTCTATCAATACGACCCACAGAACTATCATGGACCAACGCTCTATTATTTCGCCGCGGTAATTCCCTGGATCTCACGGCTGTTGTTCGGTAAGTCCTTCGCTGAAGCCTACGGGCTCACCGACTCTACAATTCGATTCACCACGGCCGCGTTCGGCGTCGCCACAATCTGGCTGGTACTAATCCTCAGGCGACGCATTGGCACAATCGCGGCTCTCGCCGGCGCCACTTTGCTGGCCGTTTCGCCCGGTGCGGTTTATCTTTCGCGCTACTTTATTCACGAGACCCCACTCGTCTTTTTCATGCTGGGCCTCGTCGTGGCGGCGTTGCGGTTTTACGAAACTACGCGGCCTGCTTACCTGATGCTTTCGGCCGCCGCTGCCGCGCTATTATTTGCGACCAAGGAAACAGCAATCCTCTCGGCGGTCGTGTTGCTAACAGCGCTCGTGCTAACCCCTTTGTTTGTCAAACTGCGCGAGCTTCGCGAACGCATCAGCAAAGAACCGTCGGCGACGGAGAAGCCGAGGACGATCGTGGAACGCCTGCGATCGGCAACCGAGAGATTTGGTGGCCCATCATCTCTGATCATCGCTTCGGTCGCCGCGGTTTCACTTTTCCTGATTATCGAGATTGTCTTCTACTCGTCGTTTTTTTCCAATTATCCGAATGGCCTCTTCGATGCGCTAAAGTCACTTCAATTCTGGACGCAGACTGGCGAGCACGTGCATGTGCATCCCTGGTTCACTTATCTTTCATGGATGTGGCAGGAAGAATCGGCGCTGCTGCTGCTCGGCTTGGCCGGTTTGGGTTTGGCACTCTGGCGCGGCGCAAATCGCTTTGTGATTTTCATGGCGCTCTGTGCTGTCGGAATGCTCGCGGCATACTCGCTGATTCCTTACAAGACACCTTGGTTGATGCTGAACTTCGTAGTGCCGATGGCGGTGACCAGTGGGTACGCATTACAGGAAATCTACGAACGAGCAGTTGCAGCTAAGGTCGGCATAATTGCCTTCGCAATTGGGACCGGAGCGCTCGCGATCTCAGGCTATCAAATGTTAAGTCTCAACTTTTTTCATTACGACGATCCTTCGTACGCCTACGTTTACGTTCATACGCAGCGAGATATATTTCCGCTCCTCGAGCAAATCGACGCAATGGCAAAGCGCGCCGGATCGGGCGAGCAGACAGGGGTCGCAATTGCTTCACCTGACTACTGGCCGCTCCCCTGGTATCTTCGCAAATACTCAAATGTTACCTACTACACGAAACTTACTCCGTTCACCGAGCCAATCATTATCGCATCACCAACTCAAGTAGCCGATATTGTGACCATGTCGGGCGCGGGCTACCGTTTGATCAACTCGAACGTAAACCCCAGTGGGACCTACACACTGCGGCCCGGCATCGAACTTTTAGTCTTCGTGCGAAGCGATCTGACGACGCAGTGAGCCGGCTATCCGTCATGAAACCGCAAGCGCCATGGCATCAACATCGACTCGAAGATGACCCTTCGGGATATCTTTGATTTTCCTCGTTGACGGTCAACGAAGGTTATCGGCACTTCGACAATCGACAGTTCGGCTTTGCAGGCGCGGTAAAGAGTCTCAACCAGGAACGCATAACCTTCCGAGAGTACGGGCTTATCAAGGATAGTTTCGAGCGCGCTCCTGCTGAAGCAGCGGAATCCGCTGGTCGCATCCTGCACTTTCAGGCCGGTAATCAGAGAGACGTAGTGATTCGCGAAGCGACTAAGGAAACGCCGGCGGCGTGGCCAATTGCGAACACGCCCGCCGTCGCAGTAGCGTGAGCCAACCACAACCTCAGCGGTGGCGCTCGCTTTGATTAAATCCGGTAAAGACTTCGGATCGTGAGAAAAATCAGCATCCATTTGAACCATCAGCGTGTAGCCGCGAGTGAGCGCGTAACGATAGCCTTCAGCATAACTTCGTCCCAGGCCGCGACGACCCATTCGGCGCATAATTGAAAAGCGCGGATCATTACCAAATAACTTCTCAGCGCAGTCGGCCGTGGCATCGGGCGAGTTGTCGTCAATCAGAAGCACATCTACGTCTGGCACAATAGCAAAGATCTGCTGGACCAGCGTTGGCACATTCTCGCGCTCGTTGTAAGTCGGCACGATGACTAGCGGGCGTTGTTTGTTCATCCTTTTCGTTTTTGATTAAACTTGAACACTCGATCTCGACCCAAGCTTCGATTCCGATGCTCAAAGAGGAAGAGATTACGAGCGAGGCGCGTGAAAAACAAGTGACCTATCGCCCCGCTTTGGCTCGGATCGCGTCATGCGTACAATTCACGTCTTATGTCCTGCGAAAACCCTTGTCAGCCTGCTTTAACGCCTGCAAGAGAACCGGAAACGGCGGCCGGCGAGCAGGACGCTTACTCGCTTGGATGGGCACTGCCCGCGATCACCGGCATCGGTGTTTTTTTGATCTACCTTCGATCCCTAGCGCCGAGCGTCGTCGGTGGGGACACGGGTGAATTGGTCACTGTCGCTTACAAATTAGGGGTAGCGCACCCGCCCGGTTATCCGCTCTTCACGATGCTCGCCAAGCTCTTCACATTCATTCCGTTCGGCACGATTGCATGGCGCGTAAATCTGTTGTCAGCCGTCTGCGATAGCGCTGCGGCGGTCATCATTCTGCTCGCGGTTCGGCGCTGGACGCGAAATCAGTGGGCGGGTTTGTTGGCCGGCGGCTTGTTTGCATTTTCCCCTTTGGTCTGGCGTTACGCCGTAGTTGGCGAGGTCTTTGCGCTGAATAATCTACTGGTCGCATTGATGGTTTATTCAGCGGTGCGTTACTCGGAGGGTTACGAACGAAAGTTCGCTTACCTGACCGCGTTCTTTTTTGGTTTGGGAATGTCCAATCATCATACTTCTCTCTTCTTCGGTTTGCCGATCATGTTTTGGATCCTCATCACGGGACGCCGTGAGCTTTGTAAGTTCCGAGAACTTTTGATAGTTGCTGCTTGTTTTCTCGTTGGTTTGCTTCCCTATGCTTACCTGCCGTTGGCGGACACTCGCCTGGTGGCTGTTTCGTGGGGAAATACCTCGACGCTCAACGGGTTCTTAACCCATGTGTTAAGACGCGAGTACGGGACTCTTCAGCTCGGCGCGTACCGGCAGGACGCAACGGGAAATTTCTTCCGTGGGCTTGACGAATATTTTTCCGCAGCGCCGAAAAATGTTTTTTATGTTGGGGTAGTGCTTGCGGTTGTCGGGCTCTGTCACCATCTGTTTCGCAAAGCGAACCCGAGCCTGGCGACAGCGACGGTGGCAGCGTTTTGCGTGTACTTGATCGTTTTCAACGCTCTCTCCAATCTGCCGGTTAATGAGCCGCTCTATCTTCAGGTCCAAACTCGGTTCTGGCAGCAGCCGAACATTATGATCTGTATTTGGGCAGGTCTCGGCTTTGGATCATTGGCGGCGTGGGTTCCGCAATGGAAATGGCGCGATCTGACGATGGCAAGCATTGCTGTTGCGATAATTTTGGCCGCGGTCGCCGTTAACTTTCGGGCTGCGGACCAACGCCTCAACACCTCTGCCCAAGACTTCGCGCGTGAATTACTAAGGCCCTTGCCGCCTAATTCCATATTTTGGTCAAGAGAAGATCTGGTGACCTTTACCGCGCGCTACCTACAACAGTGCGAAGGGTATCGAAGCGACGTCAAAGTTATAGATCGCGAGACGCTGAGAATTCCGTGGGCAAAGCGTCTGACGAATTTCAACTATCCGGATGTATCTATTCCCGGGACGGTTTATGGCCGGTCTAGAGTTGGCGGCTATGACGCCAGGCAGCTCTTTGACGCGAACGTGGAGCACTTCAATATGTTCGCCAACCGTTGGGAGGCGGGTATCAATGTCGACTGGAGCTGGGATCAGGATTACACCATGTGGCCTTTTGGAATGACGAGCCGGATCGTTTCAAGACATGCGGCCATCGATCCTTACCTTTATCTTCGCGAGAGCGAGCGTGCCCTGCCTCAATTAGATGTGGCCTTGCTGGCCCGATATCCAAATGGCTCGTGGGAAAGCGAGATTCTGAAATATTACTGGGAGGCTCACCTCAATCGAGCCGACTACCTAATCGATTACGGGATCGCTCACGAAAATGATCGCTACCTGTTGGAGGCGGGCGCCGCGGGCCTGGCGGATTCGGTCGAGCGCGCTCATCTTCGCGAGCCCTGGGTTTTTAAGAAGTTGGGTTTGGCCTATGGCAAACTTGCCGTCTACGATCCCGTTTATCGCATTAAGATGAAAGAGGCCTGGTCACGATATCTCGAACTGGGTCCGTCGGCCGACGACCCCGATCTGAAGGAGATTCGAAATGCCGTCAGCAACTGAGTGCAACTCGGGCAGACTCCCGCTCGCTTTGGGAGTCCGTCGGAAAAACCGCGTAGCGGTGAAATGTCTATAGAAGGGTAGGCACAATCGAGATGTAGTTGCTCCTTTAGGAGCACAACCGACTATCGTTCGCCCATAAATGGGCTCTCCGAGATCAATCGGTTCGAGCTTTTCTATAAACATTGCATCCCTACGGGATTTCCCGACAGACTCGCTTTAGGAGGGCTGGGTGAGGGCGATAGCGACAAAAACGAAAATACTTCTTTCTCCTTTTTTATTGGCGGCG
>QHXE01000713.1 GCA_003222835.1 Acidobacteriota bacterium
GGATGAACGGGCGGCGGAATTTGCTTCGGCGCGCATCTGCAGTTGAACAACAGCGCCAATACAAAAACGTTTACCAGAACTCGCCGGGCCGGAGTTCTAAAAAACCATGGTGTCGACAGGAGCATAATCGTCGGTGAGCAAGGGCACGTCATCGGTTCGCAAGCGGCCAGTGTACAGTTGCAAAGCGTCATCCAAGAACGTCGGGGTTCGTGCCTTACCTTCCTGCACCAATGACCGCGCCGCGCCGGCAACTGAATCAAGGGTCCAGTCACTTCGCCCGGCTAGTCCGATAAGGATGACGTTTCTGCCTCTGGAGAGAGCGAGCTTTGGCTTTCCGCGCTCGCCGTCGAAAGGTCTGGGAAAAATTAGAACCTCGTCAAAGACAGTCAGGGCCGTTTTGTATTCAGCTCGCAGGATTCGGCTGTTGGGTCCTTCGACGGCGCTGTTTATGTTGATCAGAAAGATGCCGCCGGGCTTAAGCAACGAGCGAATCTCGCGCATGAATTCCTGGGTGGTCAGATGGAAAGGCACCTGGCCGCCAACCGTGAACGCGTCCAGGATGACCAAGTCATATCGATTTGTGGTGGCGCGCGCAAAGTTGCGACCGTCATCTACGTGTACTTTCAAGCGACTGTCGTCGGGAAGAAAAAAATAACGCCGGCTAATGTCGACCACGAGCGGATCGATTTCGACGAGATCCACGATCGTTTGCGGGTCTTGATCTACAAACTGTCTTGGCCCGATCGCTCCTCCGCCCCCGATTACCATCACCCGCTGCAAGTCCCCATTGAAAATTCTGGCAAGCTGAAACGAGTTTGTATAATTGTCGCTATCGTGCGGAGGCTGTCGATTTACCACGCTCTCGATGAAATTATTGAATCGCAACAGTCTGGTATCCGTATGATCGTCATCGACCACCAGCACGTGGTGATACGCCGAGTCGGCTTCGAACAGAGATTTCTGAGCCGCTTCAAGTCGAACGAAGGGCGATGGACTCAACGCGGACAAAGCGAAGAACAGCGGCACGGCCGGCGCGGTAACCACCAGCAACGCGCGCGATTTCGAGAGTCCGATGAGTGCCATTGCTGCCAGGCAAAGTCCCAGAGTCCTCAGAATCGCATGAGTGCCAACCAGAGGAACCAACCAGAAGGCGGTGATCATCGTGCCCGCGATGCTCCCCACAGTCGAGAGCGCGTAGAGGCGGCCCGCGACGTTTCCGATTCTTTCCAGCCCGGAGGCCGAAAGCCGAACCGAGAACGGCGAGACCATTCCCATCAGAATACTGGGTCCACCAAACAGCATGATCGTAGTCAGTAAAGGCTCCGTCCGCGCGCCAAGATGCGTCGAGCGTATTCCCCGCGCAATGAAGTTGTCGTAGAATGGCAGCAGCACCAGCCAGCAACCCGCGGCCAGGGCAATCAGGTTCAGCAACAGAAAAGATGGCCTGCGATCGGCGGCCAGTCCACCGGCGTAATAACCACCGGCCAGCGCAGCCAGAAAGATTCCAATGATCGAGCCCCAAACGTAGATCGACGAACCGAAATGAATTGCCAGCACACGGCTGCCGGCCATTTCGAGCCCCATCAGTACTGCGCCCGAAACAAAAACCAGGCCCTTAAGCCTCCAACTCGAGATAGTTGCGATGGATTTTTTCTGAGCTGGTTCTGGGAAGGGTTGATTAGTGAATCGATCGTGCACGATCATGCGGCGTCTCTCTGAAACTTTTCGTTACGGCGTTCTAACCAGCGCTCAAACGAGCTCGGGCTTTCCGACGAGCGCTTGCCAAGCAACAGCCCTTGAACTCCGATGTCTTCATCGAGGTCGGGCCAATGCACTCCATAGCCCGCGCCGCTGATCTCAAAATTGTTTCGTTCGGAATCGGTCCCGTGTGAAAGGCGCGGGTACCAACCGAGGGGAACTGAGACAGTCCGACCATCCTCAAGATCAACTGAGAGCGTGTCGTCCGTCACCTCTACGGTCAAGACTCTAGCCAGTGTAACCTCTGCAGAATTCGTCCTATTCATTTCGTAACAACTCCAGATTCGCGCGCACGATGCGCTCAATGTCACGCAACTCTTTGCGGCCATAGCCGCGGTCCGTAATCAAAGAGGCGTCCGGATCCAGCCAAAACTTCGCGCTGCAATTTTATCGATCGACATGCACGTGTCGTGGTTCCGCGCAATCATACGAGTAAAAATACAAGCGATAAGGTCCGGATCGTAAAACCGTCGGCATACACACCAGGCATTATAGCGTAACCAGCCTCAAGACCGTGACGCCAAGGCGGTTATCTTGTTCCCACTTGATTTGTAAGTGATGATGAACTAGGTTCTTGGGGAAGGCCTTAAGAGACCATGTGTGGCATTGCAGGCATAGTTAACAAAGACGGCGCTCCGGTCGACCGCGAGTTGCTCGCGCGCATGAATGAGGCCATTCGTCATCGTGGTCCGGACGATGACGGTTTCTATTTCAGCGATGGGGTGGGATTGGCGATGCGGCGGCTCGCGATCATCGATCTCGCACACGGACAACAGCCGATTCATAATCAAGACCGCACGGCGTGGATTGTTTTCAACGGCGAGATCTACAACTATCGCGAACTGCGCGAGCAACTCGAAAAGCTCGGCCACAAGCTCTATACCAACAGTGACACTGAAGCTATCGTTCACGCCTACGACCAGTGGGGAACTGATTGTCCAAAGTACTTGCGGGGGATGTTTGCTTTTGCGATTTGGGATGAACGCACCAAAT
>QHXE01000714.1 GCA_003222835.1 Acidobacteriota bacterium
CTACACGTACCACTGTAATTTCCATCCTCTCTGGATGAGAGGCTTCATAAACGTCACGCTCTGACACGTTCAAAGAGCGATAGCCGTCTAACGATTCTCCGCATGGTGCCTCGACCCGACGATCCATAGAAAATCCGAGATACTGGGCAGTTGGGCCGATGGTGACGGATTTCTTAAGCCTCCCGCTCGAATGCGGGTTATTCGGTTCCTGATGCGCGAAACGATGTTCGACGACTCTTACAACATACGAGAAGTCTTGGATGATGTAATAGAGAGAGTAACTCTTCGCGAGAAGCTCATTCAGACAGCGAAAGGGTTTGCAGAGAAAAAGAAGGAAGAAAGATACACGCTGGCGATTAGACAGTTTGAGAATCTCATGACCGATTTCCTGAGACTCTACCAGCCCATACTCGACAGACTACGCAGCTATCGAGAAGCACTCCAGAAAGAACTCTCCACCTTGAAGTCATCTCTCGCAACCGTCAACGGAATGCTGGAAGTCTCGAAAGGAATCGAGGGACTGGCCGCAAGACTGCAACGACTAGAGAGTGATGGCCAGGAGCTTGATGAGACGATCAAAGCGAAGAGCAAGATAGGCGATAAGATAGACGACCTCTTCAACAGAATCAGGGCTCACAATCCAGGAATTCCGGGACCTGATAGAGACTCGTTCGCCGATGTAATGTCAGGGATGCCCAAGGACCTCTTCCCCGAAGAGCCGACAAGAGAAGCTCCAGGGACCAAGAAGACATCAAGCCGAAGCTAGAAAACCCTCGGATTCTTCTTCGCGTTCTTGTAGGCCAACTGTATGACTCTCTTTGCTTTTGCGAGATCTTGCGAGTTCTCCATTTGATAGCCAACCCAGCCGTCACGTGCGTGCACGTCTGCTCGGTGGGGAAACGCCAGTCCTTTTCTCAGTACTGATGCCTGGTCCTCTTTCGAAAGCCGAATGTCCAGCGATGAGGGTCCGTGGGAGTGCATGAATTCGACACCATCGGCCTGGAATGCTGTTCCTCCTAATTTGTGAGGCACCTCACTCTGGGCAGCCGTAATATCCAGGCCTTCAGATTTTCGTAAGAAGAAACCCTGTCATGCAACCGCCTTACCTGTCCATCTAGTTTCAAGAGCTTGTCGGGGAAGAATGATTCTCCAGTAGGTTCCTCTTAGGGGAGCCATCCCTCATTTCGCCATTTGTCAATCAAATGTCTGGTCCTAGGAATGGCAAGTAGAGAACTCAGAAGCAATAGCAGGCCCGACAATAGGTTGGGCATGACGAGAATGATTAGTGGGAAACCGACCAATGTAGCTGTGAGATAGAGTATCGGCGAGATCACTATGATCGCTCCCGCTAACAGAATCGCACCTCCCGCTCTTTCGCTAAAGAGGACGAGAACGCTGCCGATGATGCTTATCATGGTTCCGACCACAGCGGGCCCAACGATTGTCTCAACCGCTTGCCAGCCACAAGAACACCTCATTAGATTTGAATTTGCGAGCAGATACGCGAACATAAGTCCTGAGCCAGCGCCGGCGAGACCTAACGCGAACGGAACTAGCTTTCTAGCAAATCTTGAGTGCGTTCTTCACAAACACCTACAATCATTTGCTTGAATTCCCCACGTTTCGTAGGGATTGAGAGAACCGACCCGGGCTCACTTGTAGAGCCACCAAAAAAACCGCTACGCCTCCCGGCACGGCCACAGTCTCAGGCGTTTAGTTTTGTTAGTTCTTCGCTTATCTTCCATAGTCTCTCTGCCGAGGTCTCGTCGTAGGATTCTCTAGATGATCTCTTTTCTTTCCCTCTTGAGAAGAATTTTCCAGTAACGTCCTCCAACTCCGGCGCGGTTGCGAGGTAGATTGCGGCTCTAGCAGCCCTGTCTGGACTAATCATGAAAGGACGGCCCACTGTGACAAGAATGGACATGAGGCCGCCCTGGTCTTTTCCAAAGCCCGTTCTAACAACCCCAGGGTGGAGACTGTTGACCGTGACCCCTGTGCCCTCCAACTGTTTTGCCAGCTGGTACGTGAAGAGAACGTTGGCTAGTTTTGACTGGCTGTAGGCGTGGTATCCGCTATACTTCTTCTCGCCCTGAAGATCCTCGAAATCCATCTCGGTCCCATAGTGCGCTGAGGAGGTTAGGTTGATGATTCGAGACGGGGCGCTGGCCTTCAACAAGTCCAAAAGCAGATTGGTCAGTAGAAAGTGTCCTAGGTGGTTTGTAGCAAAGGTTGCCTCGAGTCCGTCAACAGTCTGGACTCTTCTGGGCAAGAAAATTCCTGCGTTGTTGATAAGAACATGGAGCTTCTTGTATCTACCAGTAAAGTCGTGAGCCAGTTCGCGGACGGAGTCTTGAGACGACAGGTCCGCTGTCATAGCGTCGAGGTTTCGGTTACCACTCTTGGCCCTGATCTCAATGAGCGTCGCTTCGCCTTTGTCCTTGTCCCGAGAGACTATCACAACTGAGGCGTTCAGTTTGGCCAGACCTAATGCCGTGGCTTTGCCTATTCCAGAATTACCTCCCGTGATCAGGCATACTTTGCCAGTCATGTCGACGTTGCGAACATCCAATAGCGGATTCATCGGTGGAGTAGGGTGAAACGGCCGGGAATAATGTTTGGGCCTAAGCTGCTCGACACTCAGATCAGAAGAGTTGCCAGCCGACTGGCATGGTTGCCTTACTGGCTGGGGTCTGTTTGTCTTAGTCTTGGTGCGGTTGGTGTTGGGGTTGGTTGAGTGTTCATGAGGTGTGGAGCGTGTGGGAAGTAGTGTTTTCCTGCCAAGGTCAGGATCAAGTGTTTGGCAGCTCGATAAGTGTGACCTGCTGAGAGAGAAATCAGGCTTGTAAATATCCAGAAGAACGGAACTCCCTGAATGACGTATGTCTGTACCGGATACCCGACGATGCC
>QHXE01000715.1 GCA_003222835.1 Acidobacteriota bacterium
CTGACGATCGATGCAGATGATCGCTACTTGATCTCCGCGCATCTCGCGGCGGATCAGACGTACGTGATCGACCTCACCACCAATCGAGTCGTCGCTACCATCGCCGACACACCTGGCGCGGAAGGCGTGGAATACGTTCCCGAACTCAAGAAGTTCTACACGTCCAATGCGCACGACAACACGATTGGCGTGGTGGACCTGAAACAGATGAAGGTCATCAAGAAACTGAAAACAGAATCGAAGCCCGACGGGAGTACTTACGCTGCTCCCTTTCGCAAACTGTACGTTTCGGATGAGCGAGGGAAAGCGGAAGCCATCGTCGATGTAAACAAAGACGAGATCGTGAAGACTCTGCACTTTGACAGCGAAACGGGGATGCCGCAGTACGACCCGGTGGCGCGCAAGGTGTACGTCAATCTGCAGGACCAAGACATATTCGCGGTGATCGATCCCGCGACCGACGAAGTTGTAGGCCGGTACCCGGTCGGGAAATGCAAGGGAAATCACGGCATGGCGCTTGACTCGGAGCGCCACCGCGCGTTCCTTTCCTGTGAAGGAAACGAACTGATGACCGTTTTTGATTTAGAGAAGAACGCTCCCATCGCGTTTTTGCCACTCGCCGGCGGACCGGATGTCATTAAGTTCGATCCTGGGCTTCAGCGCATCTACGTCGCGTGTTACAGCGGCGCAATCTCCGTTTTTCATCAGGACGATGCCGATCACTATCGCAAGCTCGAAGACTTTCGCGTGCAGCACGCAGTACACACGGTCGCGGTGGATTTGAAAACGCATCGGCTCTACACGCCGGAACAGGAAGAGGATGGCAAGCCGGTCGCGCGGATGGTGGTGTACGAGGCCGTGGGCGAGCGTTAAGCGCATTGGGCAATATGAGAAGGAAATGGGAGGAGGCTGTCGCCGCAGTGTCCTATGTCGAAGATGGATCTCATCCCGGTTTCACTCCGGGCGTTGCCACGGGACGCCGCAATCCTGTTCCTTACGCGGTTCACGCGCCTCTTCGCGTACGGAGCGCTGTCCGTTGTGCTCGTGTTCTACTTGGTGAGTCTCGGCCTGACGGAAGCTCAGGTGGGACTGCTTCTGACCCTGACACTCGCGGGCGATATGGCGATTTCCCTTCTGCTCACGACGCGAGCCGACCGCATCGGTCGGCGGCGCATGTTGATCGTGGGAGCTATTCTCATGGCCGGTGCCGGTATCGCGTTCGCCTCAACGAAGAATCTTCTCTTCCTCATTGTCGCGGGGACCACCGGCGTAATCAGCCCGAGCGGGAATGAAGTTGGCCCTTTCCTTTCGATCGAACAGGCCGCCTTGTCCCACGTGGTTCCCGCCCGCGGACGGACGGAAGTATTCGCCTGGTACACGCTGGCAGGTTCGGTTGCAACCGCTCTCGGCGCTCTCACTGGCGGCGCAGCCGCGGGGGTTGTGCAGAAGGCATCCCTCTCTACTTCCGACAGCTACCGTGTAGTAGTCCTTCTCTACTCCGCCCTTGGATCCCAGCCGTAATCGGCACCCTTGAAGAACTGTTGCCGAAATGATTTTCGACGGTATGCGCACAAGTGGGCATGGACGGAAGCAACACCGAGAAAGCGGTAAGACAAAGCGAGCTTCGCTTGTCACGTTTCAGGGGTTTTAACCGGACGGCTAATGCAGGGTTCGCCCCGATTGCGCATCGGCCATCGGTCTGTTTTATCCGTGGGAGCGACGAGAGTGGTTCCGGGAATTACTCTCATTAGGCGCTAGAGAATCGCCGCAACGTGTCCCAAAGGAGGTTCCAAAAATGGGAGACGGATACGTAATTCGATGGTGGATAGCCCTGTGCTTTCTGGCCATGGCCGTCACGCGCTCGTTTGCCCAGGTCGATATTGGCACCATTTCTGGAACAGTTGTAGACGGGACCGATTCAGTCGTTCCCGGAGTAAGGATCACGGTGCAGAACGAAGGCAACCGGACGACTCAGGTAACCACCACGAACAGTTCGGGATACTACGTCTTTCCAAGTCTAATGGTCGGAGATTACACCGTCATAGTTGAAATGAAGGGCTTCCAAAAATCTGTTCAAACCGGAATCCATCTTAATGCAGCGGACCATCTGAGTCTTCCGGTCCGTCTGTCGCTAGGTGAGGTGACACAGTCCGTACAAGTCAGCGGAGATGCGCCACAGGCGCTCGCCTTGGAACCGTCTACGGGCGGCACGGTGACTTCATCCCAAATGCAGCAACTTGAGGTCAACGGGCGCAATCCCGTTTATCTCGCGGGACTCGAACCGGGAGTCACGGGAACGAACGTCGGTACATTCGATCCCGACAGCGTCAGCAGTGGCGCGTTCAGCATAAACGGCGCTCGGACCGATGCCTATACCGTTTACGTCGATGGCGCGGTCGCAACCCGGACAAGATCATCGGGGTCCATGCTCGGCGCTCAAGACATGAGTTCAGTTCAGGAGTTGCAGGTTCTTACTGGTTATTTTGATGCTGAATACGGTCGCTCCAACGGAGGCCAGATACGCTTTGTCACTAAAAGCGGCACAAACAAGTATCACGGCGAGGCGTATGAGGTCGTGCGCAACGCCGTGTTCGATGCCAACACATGGTCGCGCAATGCCAGTCCGTTAGCCCAACAAAGCTCCAAGCCTCCCAAGCAGAACTACAACGACTTCGGCTTCACTTTCGGTGGCCCCGTCTATATTCCGAACAAATTCAACACGGACAAAAGCAAGATGTTCTTCTTCGTGGCCGAGGAGTGGGTTAAGCGTCGGTATGACACGGAGGCGACAGGAACGGTTCCGACAGCCGCTATGCGGACAGGGGATTTGAGTGAGCTACTATCCCCGACCAATCCTTTCTTCGGAAAGCCCCGTGTTGCCAAGGACCCCAGCACGGGCCAGCCCTTTCCCAACAATGTCATCCGCGCAGACCGCTTGAGCAGCCTCGGCGTGGCTCTGTTGAATGAATACCCTCTACCCATAGCGGGATTTCAGCGGGGCAGTGCAAACTGGATTCAGACATTCGCGGTTTCCTCTAACCTTAATAAGACGACTTTTAAGGTCGATTATTTACCCAACAGCAAGAACCACTTGTACGTTCGGGGCACAATCATTCCGTGGACGTTCAACGGCCCTCTTGAAGGGACGTTTGGCGTTTTTCAATCGCTCTGGTCTCGGCCCAACCGAACCGCCACGATCGATCTGACCACGACTTTCTCTGCCACGTTAGTGAATGATTTCTCGATTTCAGGAAACTCAGATGGTAAAGGCACCATCGAGCCAGACCCGCGCTGCGGTGCCTACTGTAATCGCAGCGCT
>QHXE01000716.1 GCA_003222835.1 Acidobacteriota bacterium
TACCGCGCGGGCTGCCACCTCTTCAGCGCGACTGCCATAGCGGCCTTCTCGCTTGGCCGCTTCTTTGATGTGCTCGTATTGACGTTGCTCTTTCTTGCCAACGCCCCACACATTTTCCTTCTGTCTTGGCTCGTTTATCTTTACCTCCTAAGATGAGACTGGTTTTATGATTTATTTGGACCGAATTATACAGAGCGATTCTGTTGGCTTCGCGTACACTTCCTTTCCGCGAACGTTCGGTTCCGGCTCACAGACGCCGGTTTTTCCGAATGCCGCAAGGTTTACGCCCTAAGGAGCAACTATAATGCCGATTCGCGATGTGTATTCGACGGGGTGAGATGAGCAAGAAATTTGAAGGATTTTCTGATAGCATCTCAGCGATCTTGAAGCGAGAGCAACCGGTCTGATTGTCCGATAGCACTATGACACCTCAACCATCAACGACAATACTTTCAACTGAAGAGATTCGCGAACAGTTTTCCGCTCTGTTGCGTCTTCACAATGAACATCCGGCAGCCTACTTCGATGGCGCCGGGGGCACACAGACACCACGTGTGGTCGTCGATGCCGTCGCTGACTATTTGCTGAATCACAACGCGAATACTCACTGGGAGTATCCAACCAGTCACGAGACTGACGCGATAATCGAATCAGCACGTCACGCGTTCGCCGATTTTCTCAATGCGTCGCCGAACGAAATTGCGTTCGGCCCTAATACCACGACAATGATCTATCACCTCTCGCGTGCGCTGGGCCGCACGATGGGTCCGGGCGATGAGATTGTCGCAACTGAATTGGAGCATCACGCTAACGTCGCGCCCTGGCAGGCATTGGTCAAAGAGCGCGGTGTAACGTTGAATCTCGCGCAGATGGATCCGGAGACCGGCCAACTTGTTTGGAACGATTTCGAGCGACTGATTACGAAGCAGACGAAGGTCGTGGCCTTCGGAGCCGGCTGCAACGCGCTCGGTACGGTCAACGATTTTCGTCGCGCGGTTGAGCTGGCGCACTCGGTTGGCGCCTTGGCGCTCGTCGATGCCGTGCATTATGCGCCTTACTTTTTGTGCGACGTGAGAGAAATGAACTGCGACTTTCTCACCTGCTCGGCTTACAAGTTTTACGGACCGCACGTCAGCGTCTTTTACGGCAAGAAAGATTTGCTCGAATCGATTGACTTTCCCAAACTGGAGCCTGCGCCTGACACCGCGCCCGAGCGAGCAGAAATGGGAACCCAAAACCACGAGGGCATCGCTGGCGCGGCCGCGGCGGTTGATTTCTACGCGTCGATTGCCGGTTACAGAACCGCGAGCGGTAGCGACCGGATAAAACACTCAACGTCGCATCGCCGAGACCTCTTAAAATCTGCATTCGCAGGTTTGCGCGCACACAGCGCTCCGCAGGTTAAACGGCTATGGCTAGAGCTATCAAGAATCAAAGGTGTGACGCCATATGGCCCGCCGCCGCAAGTTGAACGCACGCCAACGGTTTCATTCGTGATTAAGAATATGAGTTCGACGGATGTGGCTCGTCGATTGGCCGAGCGAGGCTTGTTCGCTTCGCACGGAGACTTCTACGCCCAAACCGTAATCGAGCGATTAGGACTCGCGCCCGAAGGCCTCGTGCGCGTCGGATGTGCGTGCTATACCAATGACGAAGAGATTGAGCGATTGAGCGAAGCCGTCCAGGCGATCGCGCTTGGCTCTTAGCT
>QHXE01000718.1 GCA_003222835.1 Acidobacteriota bacterium
TTTTTCGGCGATACAGGGCCGGCGCCAGGCGAGTGGGGACATTTTGCCGTCGGCTGGGACGGCAAGAATATCCTCACTTATTTTAATGGCGTTCCGGTCGGCAAGGTCGCGTTCAGCGGGCCTCGCCAGAACCTCGGCCCAGGTCAAGGCTCGGGTCGGTTGCTGATCGGAGGCTCGGACCATCAAAATGTGGTTGGAAGGATCGCACAAGTAAGGGGTTATGAAGATACAAATCCCCGAGCTGTCGCGCCTGAGTCGGTCTTCACGCCGGAGACACTGTTTGGCGTTGATGGAGATTTCCTGAGTTACTATCTTCGACCTTCGTCAACGATCGCGGATCTATCGCGGGCTGGGCACCTCGGAGTATCTCATCCGGGTACTCTTCGCGGCGTCGCCCTTGGTTTGCTCACGAATTGTCCTGCCTGTCCCGTGCCTAAATTCGTCGTTGATCCGAAGGCGCCTAACTTCGCAAACCCGGGCAGTCCTGGGCAGATAAGTGCTCCGGTGGGCAGTGCTCCAACGGTTCCCGAAGATGCGCGGGTATTCGATTCTTTCTCACGCCAGAATTCCACATACATTCTGGGCGGCATCGGAGGGTTGGGTTCAACGGAGGGAGGAGCGTTAGGACCAGTCGCGTGGCAAAGCAGCCCGCCGATCCAAGGACGCAAGCCTTTCGGCATCTTAAACGGTCGGGCAGTTCCGCTCGCAGACACCTTCAGCGTTGCCTGGGTGCAGCCCGCAACTAATTCGGCTTTACTCGTTCAATCCGATCGGCAGAATGCAACTTACGGAAGCGGCGTGGACACCTCAGTAGCTTTCCGCGTCCAGGATGCAGACAACTTCTGGTTTGCTTATACCCATGACGGCGGGACCAAACTTTCGCTTGGATACTATCAAGCAGGGATTCGCACCGATGTCGCCAGCTACAATATGCCCACAGCGTGGACGACCTTGAAAGTATCCACCAGGCCCACGGATGGTGGAATTAGTATCGTGGCAAACCTATTCGATATTGCTTCGCTCACCAATCCAACAATGAAGAGCAATCAAGGCTGCGGCATTTTCAACAATGGAGCGGGATAGCGGATCAGACAGTGTTTGAGACAACGCGGGTCGCCATTCCTCATCGTTTCTGGCAAGACTTTCCTGCGCGGCGATCGGCGCGGATTCATTTATGATCTCTGGTATTTTCGCAGCCGCAACAGAATCAGTCCGGACTGAATTCCATGCGCCGCTTCGCGCTCCGAGCACGCGCGGACTGCCCACCGGCTTTCACGGTCCGAACCGTTGCCGATATTCAGTTGAAGAAATGAACGCCTTAACCATCTCGGCATCGATGAAGTTGCCGTTGAATTGATTCAGCTTAGTCAGCCAGAAATCGTAGCCGGAATAATCCGAATCGGGCGAGTCGTTCGGATTGCGGCGCAGATAATCAAAATACTGCATCACCACAAACGCGCGGTTGAATTCCTGCGTGTTCACAATTGAGTTCTCTGCCACCCGGCGCAGTGCTCGTCCTCTGGCCGCCACGTCAGTAGTGTCTGTCGCTAAGCCGAACTCAGCAATCACGGCATTACGATCGGTTGATGAAGGTGTGACCGCGGCGTTGACAAACAAGTTATCGACAAATTGCGCGGGCGTCAGCGTAGTGGGAAACGCGGTCGTAAATCTCGAGCGTTGCACAAACTCGGCCGCAAAAGCTTGCTTGTTATTTTCTAAACCGGTCTCCCAACCCATCTGGCCTACCACTACTCCCTGTCCTATTCGTTGAGTGTCCGGCAGGAACTCATTGAAGCGGACGATAGGAACCTTCAATTGATGCGCGCCGCCTAGGGTTGAGCTGCCACTAGCGTCGCCGTAAGCCGCCTTGTACATTCGCTCCACGAGATAACCTGTTTGCTGGAATTCAATCGAAAGGAAGAAAGCGGCCGAGACATTGATGCGCTTGATGTCAACGCACGTCTGGTCAGAACCACAAGAAGTGATTTGATTAATCCAAAATGCGAGACCAGCCGGGTCCGGTTGGCGATTGAGAAAGTCACGGTAGTGTTGAGTCACGAAGAAGGCTAGCTGATCGATCGCATTCAGACTATAAAGCTCCGCGCTGGTGAGCGCGCGATTACGATTTTCCCCTCCTACGGCCAGCACGTTTCCGTTCGGTAATAAGGTCGCCGTATGATAAATGCGAGGCTCATTCATCGACAAGGTCGGCACCCACACACCCGTGTCCGGGTCGTACAATTCCGCGCTGTTCAGATAGCCGCCGCTGTAACCTCCCTCAACGAGCGCCTGGCCACTGCGGAGCAGCGTCGCTGTGTGGATCAACCGGCCGGTGTTCAGCTTTCCGGTTACAGTCCAAGTGCCCGTCGCCGAATCGTACAACTCCGTGCTGGCAATCGAGTCGACGAAGGGTGTTCTGCCACCTGCAACCAGCACCTTTCCGTTCGGCAATAGCGTTGCCGTGTGCTGATAGCGGCGGGCGTCGCTCATCGGTCCAGTCGCCGTCCACGCACCGGTTGCCGGGTCGTACACCTCTGCGCTCTCGAGCAAACTAATGTTGTTTGCACCCCCCGCGACAAGCACCTTCCCATTAGGTAGCAACGTCGCCGTATGCGCAAAGCGGCCCATTGCCATCGCTCTTGCCATGATCCATATACCTGTCGCCGGATCGTAGAACTCGGCGCTGTTGAGATACAGGCCAGCATCACCTTTTCCTCCTGCGACCAGCA
>QHXE01000717.1 GCA_003222835.1 Acidobacteriota bacterium
CTCCATGCTCGCGACACGATGGTTTCTTCTTTACTTGGTGCTCACAGTCAACTGTGGCGCGCAATCGCTGGCTCAACCTGACGCGCCGAAGGCGGTGTTAATTAGCCAACCGGATTCGACCCGCGCTATCGCGTTGGAGGCCACGACATTTACTAAGGAACCATTCTCCCTGACACCATTGTCCCGTTTTCATGACCCGGATCCCCGCACGCGAATCTTATTATTTGCTTTGAATCTTAATTTACAACCTGGCGAAGATCTGACTGCGGTCACAGCAAACGCGGAGGATATCGCGCATCGTCAATACAGCTTGAAAGTCGAATTCGTACGAGAAGTACCGGGTGAGGTGTGGATGAAACAAGTGACTCTGAGGCTGAATGACGATTTCATCGATCCCGGCGATGTTCTAATTGGGATTACATACCGTGGAATTGCCAGCAACCGAGTTCGAGTCGGTATTGGTCACCTCGGCGGTGGCCCACCAGACGACAGTGGCTGGCCAAATCAAACAGGATGGAATAGGACTGGCCGGCGTTTTGTTGACGCTAAGCGGCGCGCAGGCCGGAACGTTCACGACTGATAACAGTGGCTCTTATTCATTTACTGTGAACGCAGTTGGCGACTACGCGGTGACTCCATCCAAGACTTACTATGATTTCGCTCCCACGGCCCAGACCTTCAACAACCTCAGTACTAACCAGAGCAACATCAACTTCACTGCCGCACGGCAAACCTATGCAATCAGCGGCCAGGTTCGAGACGATAACGATCAGGCCATCGCCAGTGTCCAAGTCATGCTCCAGGACGAAAATGCGTTGCTTTCGAAGACGACCGTAACGGGCACTAATGGTGATTTTCAATTTACCGGAGTTCCCGCCGGCTTCAGCTATGTTGTCGTGCCCGTCAACACCAAGTTTTTCAACTTCACGTCACAAAACAGTGGAAGCTTGACTAACAATCTGAGCCTCGCGTTCAAAGGAGCACGGCGCAAATACACAATTAGCGGAAGAACACTCGATGAAGCCGGCAAGGCGATAGGCGGGGTACCGGTCACGCTTAGTGGCTCACAGACAGGGAATGCCACCACTGACATTACGGGCAATTTTTCGTTTGCTAGTTTGCCTGCGGGCAGAGACTACACGATCAATCCTTCAACTACTGTCCTTCACAACTTTGCTGGACAGAGTGTCGCGAATCTAAGCGACGATCAGACATTGAACTTTGTCGGCATCTTACGGACTTACACAATTAGCGGCCAGGTTCGAGACGATAACGATCAGGTCATCGCCGGCATAGAAGTAATACTTAAAGATGAAAATGCCTTGCCGTTGAAAACCACGATAACCGGCAATAGTGGCGATTTTGAATATGCGAGTGTGCGCGCCAGCTATAGCTACCTTGTAACGGCATCCAGCACCAGCTTGTTCAACTTCACGACGCAAAATACCGGCACGTTGAGTGGAAATCTCACCCTCGGCTTTAAAGGCGTGAGGCGCGGATATACGATTAGCGGCAGAGCACTGGATCAAGAAAACCATCCCATAAGCGGTGTTCCAATCATCCTCAGCGGTTCCCAGACCGGCAATACTACAACTGATAGTGCCGGCAACTATTTCTTTGGTGGGTTGCCAGCAGGATTTGATTACGCGGTTACGCCCCCGACGACGACCACGTTTTACACTTTTGCAGGACAGCGCGTCGCCAATCTAATCAGCGATACGACCTTGAACTTTCAAGGCGTCTTCCGCATTTACACAATTAGCGGTCGGGTGGTCGATAATTCGGAGAAGGCTCTCCTCGGTATCACCGTGACTGTGAGTGGTACTTCGAGCGATGTAGCTAAGACTGCGATTGATGGAAGTTTTTCATTTTCGGTAAAAGCAACAGGCAACTACACGATAACGCCCTCGATCGAGCAGAGCTATTATGCTTTTGCTCCTGCGAACCCCATCA
>QHXE01000719.1 GCA_003222835.1 Acidobacteriota bacterium
CGCTCGAAGAGTATTTCGCGATCGAGGGTGCGGGCCACGTGCGCTACGAATACTGGGACGGCCAGATAGTGTGCATGAGCGGCGGGACGCGTCAGCACATTGACCTCGGTGGAAATGCCTACTTTATTTTACGACGACAACTTGTCGGGCGAAACTGCAGGACGTTCACCGCTGAGCAGGCAATCAAGACGCCGACCTTGCCCCCCTATCGTTATCCTGACGCAGGCGTTGTCTGCGGCAAGGCGGTGTATGAGAGGATTGAGAGTGTTGACGCGCTGGTAAATCCGACCCTGATTATTGAAACACTCTCTCCATCAACCGAAAGCCGTGACCGGGGACCGAAACGTGCCGCCTATCAAGCGTTACCTTCGTTGATGGAATATCTTTTGGTAGCACAAGACGCTCCACACGTCACCCATTATGTTCGCCAGGGAAATGATTGGGTGCGCTCTGACTATGGCAGCCTTGATCTATCGGTTCTCTTGCCATCGATCGAGGGCACGCTAAGTTTGAATGAACTGTATGGAGGCGTGGAGTTCCCTTAAGTACGAAGTTTTTCCGCCTACTATGCCTCGCACACTCTTCGAAAAAGTTTGGGATGCACACGTTGTGCGCGCTGCGCCTGGCGAGCCGAGCCTTCTTTATATCGATCTTCATCTCATTCACGAAGTGACTTCGCCACAGGCATTCGACGGTTTGCGCGCTGCCGGTCGAGGAGTGCGACGGCCTGATCTGACAATCGCGACAGTCGATCACAATGTGCCGACTACCGATCGAAATTTGCCGATTGCCGATCCGGTCGCTGCCAAACAGATCGAGACTTTGCGCCACAACTGTGGCGAATTCGGAATCAAACTCTTCGATATCGATTCAAACGAGCAAGGCATTGTGCACGTAATCGGCCCAGAGCTGGGAGTGACGCAACCGGGCATGACGATTGTCTGCGGAGACAGCCACACCAGTACGCATGGTGCGTTTGGCGCCCTCGCCTTTGGCATCGGCACGAGCGAAGTCGAGCACGTCATGGCGACGCAGTGTCTGCCGCAAAGCAAACCTCGCACGTTGCTCATTAACGTGTGCGGCGCGTTATCGGAAGGCGTCACGGCAAAAGATCTCGCGCTCGGAATCATCGGACAGATCGGAACGGACGGCGCGACCGGTCATGTGATCGAATATGCGGGCGCCGCCGTGCGAGCGCTTTCGATGGAAGGCCGCATGACGCTCTGCAACATGAGCATCGAAGCCGGCGCGCGGGCCGGAATGATTGCGCCGGATGAAACGACGTTCTCGTATCTCAAAGGGCGGCGCTATTCTCCTGATGAAAAATGGGAAGCAGCAGTTCGATACTGGCGAACGTTGCCTTCCGACGACGACGCTCAATTCGATCGAGTGGTAGACATCGACGCCACAACCATCGCACCATGCGTTACGTGGGGCACGAATCCGGGGATGGTCGTTCCCGTCACCGGCTCAGTTCCCGATCCATCGGACGCCCAAAGCGCAGCCGAACGCCGCGCGCTCGAACGAGCACTGGAATACATGGCACTTAAGCCGCGCGCGAGAATCGCAGACATCGCCATTGATCGCGTCTTCATAGGCTCGTGCACGAATTCACGCCTGGAAGATCTGCGGGCTGCCGCCCGCGTGATCAGAGGGCATCACGTGCACAATTCGGTGCGTGCAATGGTCGTACCAGGTTCGCAGAACATCAAACACGCTGCCGAAGCCGAAGGTCTCGACCGCATCTTTCTTGATGCCGGATTTGAATGGCGCGAATCAGGATGTTCGATGTGTCTCGGCATGAACCCGGACATTTTGCAGCCTGGCGAGCGTTGCGCGTCAACCAGCAATCGTAACTTCGAAGGACGGCAGGGACGCGGTGGCCGCACGCATCTCGTTAGTCCGGCAATGGCCGCAGCCGCCGCAATCGCGGGACATTTTGTCGACGTGCGGCAGTGGGAATACAAATAGGTCATATAAGTCACATAGGTCATATTCGTCGTATAGGTCATGACCCCTTTTCGCATTCACACGGGACTGGTCGCGCCGCTTGACCAACGTCGACACCGATCAGATTATTCCCAAGCAGTTTCTCAAGCGCGTTGAGCGCACGGGCTTCGGAGAATTTCTATTTTACGACTGGCGCTTTCTCGCGGAAGGTCAACCCGATCCCTCTTTCCCACTCAATGAACCTCGCTATCGCGGCGCGTCGATCCTGGTTGCGGGCAAGAACTTCGGCTGCGGATCTTCGCGTGAACATGCTCCGTGGGCTTTGGCTGATTACGGTTTTCGCGCGATCATTGCGCCGTCATTCGCCGACATTTTCGCAAACAACTGCATGAAGAATGGTCTTTTGCCGCTGGTGCTTAGCGAAGCAGAAGTCGATGAATTAATACGACGAGCGAAAGAGCATGAGGGCTATCAGGCCACAGTCGATCTGGAGAAGAAGATCGTGACAGATATGAATGCCTTCTCCGCAGTGTTTGAGATCGGCGACTTTCAACGTTCTTGCCTGCTGGAAGGACTGGACGATATCGGTCTAACGCTGAAGCACGAACCAGACATCGCCGCGTACGAGCAACGTCGCCCGCGCTGGATGCGAGCAAACGCCTAAGCCCTCTTCGGCGAACAAAATCAAAGCGCTTTTCGTATAGCCTCGCTGCGGAGGTTCTACAGTCATGCGCGATCCACTTCTAGCCGGCATTCTCAGTTTTCTACTTCCGGGAGTCGGCCAAATTTATAACGGTCGAGTTCTAATTGGGATCATCTGGTTGATTGTTACGGGCGTCTCCTGGATTGGGTCAGCGGGCACGCTGGGTTGGGTCGTCCATCTTATTTCCGCCTGGTGCGCTTACTCTTACGCGAAGGATCATCCAGTGCGCGGCTATCTCACAAATTGAGAAAATTTTCCAGAATGATCCTTCCGTGAGGATGCTCCGCATCGAAGAGTTCCGGATGAAACTGTACGCCAAATAGCGGCCGGGAGATGTGTTGCATCGCTTGAATTGGTGAGACCTCGTTTGTCGCGGTGCGGGCAAAATCCAACGGCAATTCCTTGACCTCGTCACAGTGTGATTCCCAAACAGTGATCTCTTTCGGCAGCCCACCGAAGATCGACTGCTCAGTCTTTTGATTGAGT
>QHXE01000720.1 GCA_003222835.1 Acidobacteriota bacterium
CTTGCGCGACTCTCCTCCCGCTTCCGCATCCATCGGGCTACGACATAGAGCACTGCGCCCACGATTGAGCAGGTCACGGCCAACTCAAGACTCGTCAGTGAATGCGTGTCTAATCTTTCGCTCAGGTTCGTGGTTCCGAGCGTCTTCAGGTCGTTCGCAACCTGCACGACAATCAATATGCCCATCGAAAAGACTGAAATCAAAGCTGCTCCGCGCTGCAGCCATACCGGCAGCCCGATCGTGATCTCTCCGTAGAGGCGCGGGTTTCGTCGCGGCAGGATCAAGAATGTCAGGCTGTGCATAAAATA
>QHXE01000721.1 GCA_003222835.1 Acidobacteriota bacterium
CACCACCGACATCAAAATGAAAATTAACGCAGTTGCGCTAATGCCTCTCAGGAAGACCAATGGCAATCGGTTCGTGCTGTCTTTTGTTTCTCCCGCAGTCTGTGCCAGCGATTCGAAACCGGCGTAAGAAAAGAAAATTGGGGCGAGGCTCAAGGCAAATCCGTTCACACCGTGTGTAACGAATGGTGAGTAGTTCGCCGTGTGAATCGCGAACAATCCGGGAATGACAAGAACGAAAATTGAAAGGCCCAGCAGCACGCACATGCCCACCTGAATTCTGCCAAACCAACGCACCCCTACAAGGTGAATGACGTAGAAGAAAAACAGACTGCCAACCGCTAATGATTGGTGCACGACCGGGCCGCTGAAACGTCTGCCCGCCAATTCGATGATGTAGTCCGCGAGCGCACTTGCCAGGTATGCGCCCGCGCCAACGTAAGCAATTATCTTGAGCCACGCTCCAATGAAGGCGAGTCGAAAGCCGCCAAGCGTACGCGAAATGTGCAAGTACTCGCCGCCCGGTTCGCGCCCTAGAGGTGTCGAGATAAAAGCCGCGTATGGAACTGAGGTGGCGAGGATTGCCGGCATCAGCACTGCGTAACCAAGAATGACGCTCGGACCAGTCAGCTTCCAGGCGTCACTCGTGACTTTGAAGATACCCGCGCCAATTAGAATTCCTATCAGCGCGGCATACGATTCAACGGTGCCGAGATCGCGGCGTAGACGAGAGACGATTGGTGAAGTAAGGGGATCGTTGTCGGGGTTGCGCGTATTTATTGAAGGCGGCATTCGTGTTTCTCATTCTCACCCGGTTTCAACCGGGTGCCCTTGCTCGCAAAATCCTTCTGAACCGTTTTCAACGGTTTCTCCGTCTCCCCTTGGCCTATGAAGAGTTCGTGCTATCCAACTCAGGCAAACCGTTGAAAACGGTTTTCGAAACAGGGCGCATTCTTGACCACCCGGCTGACGCCGGGTGCGAATAAAGCGACTCTAAATAATCGGTTCTAGCGATTCATCAATTCATTCGCCGGCAAACTGGGATCGAGGACTTTCTGTGCCGTTTCGACTCCCACCACCGGAAGCTTCGTCTTGTCTATTAAACAGAGCTGCGCCAACACCGAAGCCTGGTCCCAGTAAATGTGTTCATGAGCCAGCTTGCCGTCGCGAAAGTGAACGATGACGACGAGGGGGATTTTCACGTGTTTGTCAGTGGGCTCGACCCCCGGCAGCATCCAATCCATTTTGATCGTGTGCGTGAATTCGAAAACCATTTCGTCTACGACTCGATCGATTCCGATGGTGCGCGAGACCGGCGTCATCGAGGTGTCGGGAGGCATCTGCGGAATGAAGCGCTGGGAATAAAACTCGCGCAGTTGCTCGTGGCCCACGCCTCCTGTCATCACTGGAATATGATTTACATAAGCGTCCGCGACCATCGTTTCCAGAGTATCTTCCGTGTCACGCGTGGCGAACTCATACTTGACATGTTCATCCCAACGATCGGAGAGAGATTTCTGGGCGGTCGCTAATCCCGCGCCCGCGAGATTCCTAACCAAGAATTCCAGCGTTCGCAGGTTCGCTAATTCTGCCGAGTTAGCATCGTAGTGCTCGCCGCCGGGACGACCGAACGCGTGATCCTGATCCGGATAATCGTGAATAGTGACCAGCGGGTTTGAATCCAGCGCGGCGTGAATCTCTTTCTGCGCGTCCGGCGGACAGTATTGATCCCTGCCCGCAATATGTAGCATCAACGGTGAGCTTAGATTGCTCGCTTCATTCAAGGTCTTTTCAACGCCGACGCCATAGTATCCAACCGCGCAGTCAGGTTTGAATCGCACCGCCAGCAACCACGCGAGATTGCCGCCCAAACAGAAGCCAACGGCGCCGACGCTTCCGCTGCACGCCGGATGTTTCCGCCCTGATAAAGCGCGAAGGCTTTCTGCCATTCCGCTTCCGATCTATCGGTTAGTTGAATGCCGGGTTCTTGTCGCCAAAACAGGTCGGGACAAATCGCCACGAAGCCGTGCGACGCATACCAGTCGCAGACAGTGCGCATATATTCGTTGACACCGAAGATTTCCTGCAACACGACGATGCCCGGGCCGTAGCCGCTCGCGGGCAGAGCCACGTAAGCGTCGAATTCTCTATCATCGAAGGATTTCAGAGTCGCCATTTCAACTCAACCCTCTGAGACACAAGACATGAGAAAGCGGCGCATAGAGTACCACAAACTTAATTGGGTCTTAGGTCAGAACCGCCTGCGGTAGCGGGTGGTTGAAGTCGAATAAACTCGAACTTAACTGATATCGATCAACCGCCCGCTACCCGGTGAGATTACTCTAAACGCCTGTTAGCGCGGCGCTCAGTTTTGTCTGAGCCAATCTTGTCCCGTCTGACAAAGATCGCGGAAATTACACATGCGACAGTGCGTAGCTGGATTGGGCGGGAACATCTCGGCATCGATCGTGCCGTCGAGTGACGCGATCGCGAGCATCGCCTCATCAATTGCACGCCCGCAAGACTCCGAATCCAGCAATGTTGAAGCGACGCCGATTTCGAGGTTCGGATCGATGAAGTGAAGCGTGGCGCGAAGGTTATTAATCTTGAGTGCCGGGCCGGCTTTGGCGCGGTCGCTGCCGCTCACGGTATTGATACCGAGCAGCTCATGTATAGCCAGCGCGTAGGATTGCATTTGTAGTTGATAAGCGGGGGCGACACTTTTGAGTTGTTCCTCGATGTCCCGGTCAGTTTGTGCGGATAGAACACAGCCGGCCGAATCTGCCGTCGGCAATGTTTCTACCGGTGATTCGAAGTCGAATAAGCCCTGAGCGGATTGAGATAAAACAGGCTTGGCGCGTCGCGCCCCCGTCACGGTTGGCGCGGTAGTCGAGACGGCCACGGCAGCGCTTTGAGATCGATTACTCTCTCCCTTCGCTTGCGGCCGAAAACGATTGGTCTTGAAGTCGATGATCTCAACATCAAAACCGTCATCGTTATTTGCCGGGACAATCAGGAGCTTATCGATTGTGCCCGTCAGAATGCCCAAGGGCCGTCGCAAGCGAAAACGTAACTCACTCCAAAGCCCGGACGATTGCGGATTGCGGATTGCGGATTGCGAATCATCGAAAGCAATCTCGCGGTGGAATCTTTCCGCGGCCTGCACGCGTTGAAAGACTTCGCTCTTGAGATAGTTCTCAGCCAGTGGCAACAAATCGTTGAGTGCCTGTTGGTGATCGATATCGAACGCGCGGCCCGCTAGCTCAGTCTCGCGTTTGCGGATTACGTCCTCGAAGCTCACGCGCAAACGCGTCCTCGGATCGTCGCCCGCCACAAATGTTTCGCAAAAGCGGTGGATACACGCGCCTTTCAACGCGGCGGTCAGGTTTGCGGGAGGCTCCGGGGCTTCGGCGTCATTCCAAACGGCCAACTCTTCTTTACCAGGCGCGTGCAGCATTCGATCGAAGAAGTATTGCCGCGCGCAGCGTTGGAAGTTGATTAGTTGCGTAACGCTGAAACGGCGCAATGCTTGTCCGCGTTCCAGAGGGATCGGTTGCAGCAAAGGAAACAACTCAGAGATGGGCCGCGAAGCATCGATTATTTTCGCGGCCGGGTCGCCTGCAACTAACGCGCCGATTGCTTTTCGCGTCCGAGAGAGATCACGATCGACATTCAATCGAACTTGCACGTCATCGAATCTCAGCACTCCACTCTGGGGATGCTCGCCCAATTCCAGCGCTTGCCAGATCCACGCCAGCCATAGCCCACTTTCGGTTTGCGTCAGATTCTTGAGACTGCTTTGCGCGACTGCACCGGAA
>QHXE01000722.1 GCA_003222835.1 Acidobacteriota bacterium
GGTGAAATGTTTATAGAAGGGTAGGCACAATTGAGATGTAGTTGCTCCTTTAGGAGCACAACCGATTATCGTTCGCCCATAAATGGGCTCTCCGAGATCAATCGGTTCGAGCTTTTCTATAAACATTGCATCCCTACGGGATTTCCCGACAGACTCCTTTAGCTGGGTGATCGGGTGGGCCACGGCCAACTCTGTGAAACCGTTTTAACGGTTTTCGGGCCGTCAAGGAAACCGTTAAAACGGTTAATAAATGATGACGACGTCTCACAATCACCCAGCTAAAGCAGGGTGTGAATGAGAAGCGCTCCGTCTCGGGGCTCACCCTCCGACTGGCGACGCAACTTGCAAATTGCTTCACCGTTCGTATATCAAGGTGGCGGCATGGCCGAAACATCTGATTACTCGCAAGTGGTCGACTTGTTGCGCGCCGAATCCGAAGCGATTGCGAAAGCGGCTTCGCGTCTGCGCGCACAGGAAGTCGATCGCGTCGTGGCGATCCTTACGGGATGCAAAGGCAAAATTGTTCTACTCGGCGTCGGCAAATCAGGGATCATCGCGCACAAGATCGCCGCCACAATGACCAGTAGTGGCACTGCGGCGGTCTATCTCCATCCCTCCGACGCCTTGCATGGCGGCCTTGGGATTGTGAACTCGGACGACGTGGTCTTGATGTTGAGCAACAGCGGCGAGACTGATGAGTTGTTGCACCTCCTGCCCTATCTCAAGCGTCGCGACGTTCCGCTGATTGCTATCGTCGGCAACGTAAAGTCGTCGATTGCGCAGCGCGCGGATGCCGTGATAGATGCTTCGGTCGATCAGGAAGCATGTCCTCTGAATCTTGCTCCGACAGCGAGCACCACCGTGGCTTTAGCCATTGGCGATGCGCTGGCAATGACCTTGATGCGGGCAAAAGGTTTGACGGAGGATGACTTTGCTTCAAATCATCCTGCCGGCCAACTCGGCAAACGTCTGACGCTGCGCGTTTCCGATTTGATGCATGGCGGGAACGAGAACCCTACGATTGGCACGGATGCGGCCTGGATGGAAATCGTTTCGGCGATCACACATTATGGTCTGGGTGCAGTAAATGTGGTAGATAACGAAGGTCGCTTGGACGGTATCATTACTGACGGCGATCTGCGCCGTTCAATGCAAAGAGTCAAGCCCAAAGATCTGTCATTCGCAGAGCTTAAATGTGACGAGCTAATGACCCGCAATCCGGTCGTTGCGAATCCTGAAATGCTGGCCTTTGACGCGCTGCGTTTGATGGAAGATCGGCCATCGCAAATCAGCGTGCTGCCGGTTGTCGATGGTGAGCGCCTTTGCGTCGGCCTGATTCGTTTGCATGACATTGTGCGGAGCGGATTGTGAGCAATAAATTGAACTCCTAAAGGAGTTCCGGGATGCCTCTTAACGGCTTACGATCTATAAACATAGAACTCCTGGCGGAGTGCTTCGCGTTAATGCAATCGTTTCAAACTGAGTGAGGAGAGTTCACCGTTATGCAAGGCACAGGTTCTACTGTTCTCAGACTATTAGCCTCAGTTGCTCTTGTTGGGCTGTTGGGGTTTGGCAACGCATTCGCTCAAGAACAGACCGCCTCACGCGGTCGCCGCGTTAGCGACTCGCCGGCAGCAGAAGCAACGGTTACAGTCAACGAACAATTCTTGAATTCCTTTCTCACCGCCATCTTCGACAATTTGAATGAGCCGTCGATGCCGCTGACAATTGGCGGCGCGTCATCAACCGCGCAATGCGCCAGCGAGATTAGATTGAAACGCGAAACGGGTGGCGTGCGCACCGCGGTTCATTTCGAAGAAGGCCGCATCGTTGGGCCTTTAGCTTTTGCCGGCGCGTACAGTTCCACCTTGATGGGCTGCATCGAGTTTTCCGGCTGGGCAGATTCAGAAGTGAAGCTGGAATTCGACCGTACGCGCAGGGCGTTGCTGGCGCGCTTTCAACTTCGCGATATCCATCTCAACAACACGCCGGCCGTCCTCAATGGGCCACTGCTTAACATGGTCCAAGGTGCGATCGACCGGCGCTACAATCCGGTCGAACTGTTTACTCTCGAGCAACTCTCAACGCGCGTGAACGTGCAACCGGCCGGAGGCGCGCTCCGTCTGCAGGCGACGGATGTACGGCCGGAGATCACGCCGAGTGCGCTTAGGCTGCATGTCACTTATGAATTTGTGCGCGGCTGATGTCCGAAAAGCTTTAGCTTGTCGTTCATCGATAGGATCGACAAACTGAAGTTTGTCGGACAATCTCCCTTCTGATAGAATCCGCCCTCTCACAAGACTGACCTAAAGACTCCGGAGGTATTCAACGTGCGAAAGAGAGAGTTTGCGTTCGCCGCCACCCTAATCATTGCGGCATCGGTGATGTTGTTCGCTCAGTCGATTCAGGCGCCGCGCTATCAATTGCCGCCGAAAGAAATCATCGACGCATTCGAAGCGCCGCCTTTGCCGCAGGCGATACTTAGTCCTTCGCGGCAAGTCATGGCTTTGCTCTACCGCCGGGCCAACCCAACGATTGCTGAGCTCGCGCGGCCAATGCTGCGACTCGCGGGCGTGCGGATCGATCCGCGGACGAATGGCCCACATCTGACGGCCAGAATTTACGCCATTACTCTTAAGAAAATCTCCGACGGCAGCGAAGTGAAAGTCACACCGCCGCCGCAGGCGAATCTTTCAAACGTGCACTTTTCACCTGACGGCACGCATCTCTCGTTTCTCAACACGAAAGATAACGGCATCGAGCTATGGGTTGCCGAGGTCGCGTCGGGCAAAGCGAAGATGATCAGCGGGGTCCAGCACCGGCCGAACCGACTATGCCGACAGGGCCGAACATGCAGGAGAACTACGGCAAGGCTGCGCCGGCGGCAACGTACGAAGACATGATCAAGACGGCGCACGATGAAGATCTCTTCGAATACTACTTCGCCAGCCAACTCGCGGCGATCAATATTGCTTCGGGCAAAAAAGCGCCGATTGGCCGGACAGCGATTTTCAGCAGTGTTACGCCATCACCGAGCGGCGATTATGTTTTGGTCTCGAAGATCAAACGTCCTTTCTCGCACTTGATTCCGATGAACGGATTTCCTGAAGACGTTGAAGTGTGGACGCGCAGCGGCGAACTCGCGCGCAAGATTGCGGATGTCCCTTCGCGTGAAGGCGTGCCGCTTAGGGGAGTGCAGACCGGCCCGCGCGGATATCATTGGCGACAGGATCAGCCAGCCACCATCGTTTGGGTCGAAGCGCTCGATGGCGGAGACTTGAAAAACAAGGTTCCGTTTCGCGATAGAGTGATTTCACTCTCAGCTCCTTTCAAAGACGAGCCCGTGGAGATCGCCAAGACTGAATGGCGTTATACCGGCATTTCGTTCACCGAAAAAGGCGTCGCGTTGTTGAGTGAAACCGATCGCGCGACGCGTCACATACGCACCTGGGTAATCGCATCCACGCCGCGCAAGCTTTGGGATCGCCGGCAGGATGCTGCTTATGAAAATCCTGGCGCGCCGGTTACTCGACGAGACAGCGGCGTGGGCGGCTTTGGCGGCGGCGGTGGTGGAGGTTTCGGTGGCGGCGCCGCCGCCGGCGCGATCATTCAGAACGGCGATTCCATTTATCTAACTGGAACCGGCGCGTCGCCCGAAGGCGATCGGCCATTCATCGATCGTCTTAACCTGAAGACGCTCACAACCGATCGTCTATTCCGCAGCGATGCGCGCGTCTATGAAACTGTCGTCGCTCCGCTGGATGACGACGCTAAATTGATTCTCACTCGTTACGAGACGCCGACCGATCCACCGAACTATTACATTCGCGATCTCAACAGCAATTCACGGCGCGCCGTAACCGACTTCAAAGATCCGCAGCCACAGCTTCGCGGTGTCACGCATCAGTTCGTGACTTATCAACGCAAGGACGGGGTGAAATTATCGGCAACGCTTTATCTTCCGCCCGGATACAAACCGGGGACGCGTCTGCCGGTGATCATGTGGGCTTATCCGCGCGAGTTTGGCGACCCTGATTCAGCCAGCCAAATTACCGGCTCGGCAAATCGCTTCACGATTGTCAGCGGATATTCGCATCTGTTCCTGCTGCTTTCGGGCTATGCGATCTTTGAT
>QHXE01000723.1 GCA_003222835.1 Acidobacteriota bacterium
CTTCTTTCTCCCAAACGCCTTCGGCGACGCTTACGTTTACATTCGCGACATCGGCGCGATGAGCACCAAGCTATCCGCGCGTACGTTCGCTTTGACTGATCTGTTCGGATTCTGGCTTCCGCTATATCAATTCATCTGCGCGGTCATTAACGTGTTCGTTGGCAATGGATTCTATGTCGGTAAAGTCGTCTCGGCAATTTTTGGAGTTGGGGTCTGCCTGCTTGTTTACAGTATTACTCTACAATTAACGGCGAATCGAAGTGCGGCGCTCCTCGCGTTTCTGCTAATTGCGCTGAATCCGCTGCATATTTTCAACTCAGCATCGGCGATGACCGACGTGCCCCACGCGTTCTTTGTCTCGGCAAGTCTCTATTTTATCCTGAGGCGAGGTTGGGTCGCCGCCGCGATCTTTGCTGCCCTCGCCGGTTTGACCAGAGTCGAGAGCTGGATGTTCCTCGCTTTGATTCCGGCGATTCAGTTTTTGAGAGAGCGCCGCGTTTCGGTGGTCGCGGTCCTCATTCTCCTGATTCCGCCGGTATTCTGGTTCTACATTTCCTGGAAGGCCACCGGTAACTGGCTCGCATGCTTTCAAGCTCGCCAGCAATATCATAACTGGCTGCTCGCTATGAATCCCAAACTAGGTCGATTCGCTTTGGGACAGGTTCTGCGCGATGGAGCAAGTCTGCTGGTTTCGACTGACATCGCCGTCTTCTTTGCCGCTTTCGTTGCCGGATGGAAAGTCTTCAAACAGCTCCTGACCAGCGGCAAGATTTCAAACGAAATGCTTCCAACTCTGCCTCCATTGATCTTTTTGTTTGCCTTCCTCAGCTTGCTAATCTTCGCATATCTCACACATCAACAACCGATCATATTCCCACGATACGGGCTGATTCTTTTCAGTCTGGGAATTCCGATTCTGGCTTGGACTATCTTGAGATTACGAGAAACAAAACCGCATTTGGCTCGACGGCTGGTGATATCTGTCATTGCGATCTGCGTCTTCGATGCGAGCATCCAACTGGTCGGTTCCGTCGGCCTACTCAATCAATACTCAGCCCAGCGCGCAGTCGCTGACTATTTGCGCGATCACTTTCCACCCAACCGAAACACGCGCATCTTCTGCGACGAAGGCACGGTGCAGGCGCTATCCGGCATTGCGCCTGAGAAGTTCCTGGCCTCTGCGGACGCCCCGCGCGATCGTGCAGACTTCCTCGCCTTCCTGAACGAAAAGAACGTCGAATATCTGGTGATTGTTAAGAAAGAAGATTCAATCCCGTCGAATTTTTTTCCGTGGTCCGAATACGGTGAACGGATCGGGCCTTTCGAATCCGTCATTAATGCTCACTCAGAATTTCTGCCGACGAGCATCTGGCTTTATCGAGCCAACGGTCAACAATGAAGTTGGAATGGGATGGGATTGTTAGGCCTTATGTTTCGGCTTATCGGCCGTCGTTTCGGCGGGCTTTTCTACATTTTCATCCGGATTCTGATACGCGAATACTGCATCCTCGCTGCCCGAAGGAATCACCTGTGAGGCGAACCGTTCAAGAAATTGACGCAAGCGGCTCGGGGCATCTTCGACCATCAAAGATTCTTCGTCAGCAGTAAACGTCGACTCGAGACGAATCAAACGAGCCGTGAACTCGCGACAAGATCCGCAGGAGGTCAAATGAGTAATTATCGATTCGGTTTCGTTTTCGCTGAGTTGCCCCTCGATGAACGCGCTCATCGCGTCCTCGTCGAGATGCGCGGTGACAGGGATCGATTCGGTCTTAACGCCCGCAAGAGAGTTTAGACGGCAATGGACCATCGTGCGAACTGCTTTCATCTCTCTTTCTGCCCCCGGTCGCGACATGTTTACTTACGAGGCTCCTTCGACCCGCAATCTTCTCGCCTCTACTCTTTCAAAGCTTTCGTTCTCTGCCCGCAGCTCAACACTCTGGCCAAGGTCTTCCGTCGCGAGGTCTCGGCAAATCTCAATCTCGGCTGCCGTCAATCCATGTTTCTTACCCAGACAGGTCTAGAAATGATCCGAGACTTTTCGGTAAGCCTTCTCGAGCCAGCGCATCACCGTCGATTCATGCACGCGCCCCGACTCGGCCTTTCCGCCGCGCTTGGTTCGTCGCTGGAACCAACGTCGAATGGGTGACGCCGGCTCTTCTACGATGCGCGCGATCTCGCGCAGCTTCAAACCGTCGACATGATAGTAAAGCAGCAGCAGCTTCTCATGATCATCAAGTGACGCTAACGCTTCATCGAGTGCGGAAACTGTCACCGATCG
>QHXE01000695.1:0-2613 GCA_003222835.1 Acidobacteriota bacterium
TCCCAAGCGATTTTCTGCATCGCCGGGTTTGCAAAAGCCTCTCTCTAACAGCGTTTTGATTCTCTGCTGCGTGGCCGGTCGTCCCATCGAAGCAACACAAGCATTCCACCCGGATTCGATTTCGATATCAGGCGGCAAGCTAGCAATGTCGACTAGGCGCTTGGTATCCGTGATTGTCTGTTTGTCGAAAGAGGCGATCCGGGTGGCAAGCGCATCAACAAACGCGTCAAGATCGGCATACGGCAACGAACGATTCACGTAGCCGTAGCGCTCGGCCAGATCGCCTGACACGTCGTCCGCGCTTAGGATTACTTCGAGTGCGCGGCCTCTTCCCATGAGGCGCGACAATCGCGCCATAGGGCCGCCGCCAGGCACGAGACCTGCGCCAACTTCAAACTGCGACAAGATGGCTTTTTCGCGACTCGCGAAACGCATGTCACAAGCAAGTGCAAGCTCACTCCCCATACCAGTCGCCCGCCCGCGAATCAGTGCTATCGACACGACAGATGCACGACTCAGGCGCACCAGCATTTCGGGCCATGGATGCAAGCCTGTGGGTCCAGGAGGGAGATGCGCCAAATCGTCAAGTTTTGCAAGAAAATCCAAATGAATCAGAAAGAAACCTTCAACAGCACTGTCAAAGACCACCACTTTGACCCGCTCGTCAGTTTCAATTGCCGTGATGATCTCGTTCACTTGCGGAAGCATTTCGGGGCCGAAGATGTTGAGTGGCGGGTGATCAAACGTGACTCGCCAATACTCGGGCGAGCGCTTGGCCAGACGTATCTCACGAGTCTTTGTTGCTGCGTAATTTTGATCCTTCATGATTGTTTTCTCCTTAGCATTTGGTTTCACGTTTGCTTTTGCGTTGGGGTCATCTTATGGGGCAGCTTCGTCACACGGTCTTGATGAGGTGGTCCTACATAAGGAAACTCGAGTAACAAATCGCTGTGGGGCCCGACGTTGTCCCCGTTGACTTTGCCATTCGTGAGAACGCGCATGAAAAAATCGAACGCGTCGTCGGTGAGTGTCCGGCCGTTATCGGGAAAAGACGCCGGTCGCGAAGAGTCATAAGGCAAAATATCTGGGAGCAGTGTCGCCGCCACGCGCTTCGCCTCGGCCGAAGTATATCCACCTGTGTGCTCCAGAGCGTGCGCGAAGGAAGCAAGGAAACGCCCATCGGTCGCCGGTTCACCTTCGAGGTAGGCATCTCTTTCCTCGACAAGTATCACCGCTTGCGCGGGCCGGGCTCCGCGTTCGACTTGACGCCAGCCACCACCATCATGTGGCGTAAGCGTGCGCGCCCAGAGGCGAACCTCTTTTGCCCCCAGAGCAGAGTTCGGTAGTTCAAGAACGATGCTGCACACATCTTTGTCAGCGAAGAAATCGTCGCCCGTGAACTGCAAGTTGTTCTTCGCGCCTTCCACGTCGCAGAAGAAAGGGTCGCTGCGCCAGCCAGCAAAGAAGCGGGTATCGCCTGCCTCTGTAACCTTCGCTTCGCGCCCTAATGAAACCGGCGCGCGCTCAACAATCATTTTCCCGCCGTCGCCGGTACCTGCGGCTTGCGGGCCATCAGCGCGACGGACACTCGCTGTTTGTGCGCCGCGCTCGAAAGCGGAGAAGCGCACTCGGTAGGCGATATCGGCGACCGCATCACCATCAGTATCAATCTTGACCTCGTACACTGCTTCGGGTGCGAAAGGCTCCATCGTCGTAGGCCCAGGAGGGTTTTCGCCGGCAGACGGGTGCACGTTCACGATAAGGATCGATTTTCCAGTCGCTCCAGGTTTGGGAAAGGCGTACAAATCCGTGAAGTCTAGTCGGGCGTCCCCTTGAGGGAAGCCGAAGTCAGGGCCAGAGTAGTGATGCGACATTGAATAGTCCTCCTTTCTTTGCAGGGCGGCGGCTCGTTCAGCCGGGTTAGAACGCGGCGGCGCCGGCCGCAGCGACGGCATGGTCTTGATCGCCGGAACCACCGCTAACGCCAATCGCCCCTACGACCTTGCCATCCAGCTTCAGCGGGATACCGCCAGCAAAAATCATGATTTTGCCGTTGTTTGAAACATGAATGCCGAAGAACTCGCCGCCCGATTGCGAATGCTTTGCCAATTCTTTCGTTTTAATGTCGAATGCGCGCGACGTGTAAGCCTTCTTCATGGAAATATCAATGCTGCCAATCCATGCGTTGTCCATACGAACGTGCGCTACGATGTTTCCGCCTTCGTCAGCCACTGCGATGTTCATGGGCTGGCCAATTTCCCTTGCTTTCTTCTCCGCCGCGCTGATTACGCGGCGGGCATCTTCTAATTTCACTGCGGTCATGGGTTCAGTGACTCCCGACTTTCGCTGCCGCTTGCTCGATTAGGTCTGCGACTTCTTTCGGGTGAGAAAGCATCGGCACGTGGCTGGAGGGAACGGTGATCGAAGCAGCCTTCATCGCCGCCGCTTCGGCCTTTTGAAGCTCTGGAGAAACAGCGCGGTCGTTGCTCGCAATCACGCTCCAAGATGGCTTCGTCTTCCACGCGGCGGTCGCGACGGTGGCCCCAAAAACGGCTGCTGCTGTGGGAGCCTGCGTCGCCGTCAAAATTTGCTTTTCTTGGTCTGTGAGATCCT
>QHXE01000695.1:2640-3253 GCA_003222835.1 Acidobacteriota bacterium
CATCCGCCCGGACTTCGCTGCCTAGGGGAGCCGGCGGAAACGGTTTTGTGACCGAGGCAACCGACTCACCGTCAGACGGCGCGAGCGCAGCCACATAAACCAATCCGACTACTTTTGGATCGTTTCCTGCCTCCGTGATAACCACTCCTCCATAGGAATGGCCCACTAGCAGCACAGGGCCATCCAGTGCTGCGATGGCGCGCTTGGTGGCGGCAACATCGTCGGCCAGCGAGGTCAATGGGTTCTGCACGGCGACCACATGCAATCCTTCGGCTTGAAGCAGTCCAATGACTTTGGACCAACTGGATCCATCGGCCCACGCACCGTGAACAATGACAATGTTTCTAACCCCTTGAGGAGAGTTCACCTGAGCGGCCTGTCCCATGTGAAACACCGCTGCCAGTAGAAATCCTGCAATTGCAATCAAAGCAATTCGATACGTTTGTAAGACTTTCATATTTTTCTCCTTCGTTGCATCGAGATTGAACTCCTAGTTCGTCACGCTCTGACCGCAATTACAGTCCTCGAGAGCCGACGCACTACGCAACGCTAGCTAACTCACGAACGGCGATGCAGGAAGTCGACGACCAGGTCTGTCGTCGCCTGCGGCTGC
>QHXE01000696.1 GCA_003222835.1 Acidobacteriota bacterium
TTCCTCGCACCATGATCAGATGTTCGGCCCGGCGAAACGGGCCATACTTTTCTCGATATTCGACGATGCGCTCTGCCAATCCCTTTCCGATGCCCGGAAGTTTTTCCAACTCTTTTACTGAGGCAGTGTTGATATTGATACGCGCCTTCGCTGAATCATTCTGGGTCGTAACAAGCGGTTGCGGTTGGTTTGCCTGCGTTTGACTTGCTCGGCTCGAGGCAGCTGTTTGTTCGCGAGATTGACTAGACAAGATCGCATCGCGCGTTCGCTTCACGCAATTTGAGAAAAGAAAGATGAGCGAAGAAGCGAGCATTAGCGAGAAGCAAATCGAAAAGGATTGCATGCCTCGCTCAGGATCACGTTTCATGAATGCAAGTTACTGAACGAAAACGAATTGAGTCAACGCCGCTAATGAGTGCATTTTGCTGGAAATGATTCTTCGTAACAGACTTGTAACACGGAGGGATGCGATCTTCACAGAGTTTTCCACAGAAACTGTGGAAGGGAAATTGGTGCGCTAAATATCAGGTTCCCAAATCTCGTCAAGCTTGAGGACAAAGCCGGGAAGTTCTGGCTCGCCAGAAATCTCTTCGGCATTCTCTATCACGATCATGCTTTCGCCTAGTCGATAGACGTAAACTCTTCTCGACTTAGGGGCGAGCAACCAACCCAGCTGGGCCCCATTCTCAATGTACTCTTGCATTTTCGCCTGAACTTCCTCCAGGTCGTCGCTCGGCGATAGCAACTCAATCACAAAGTCCGGACAAAGCGGGAGAAACTTTTCCTTATCTTCAGAAGTCACTCCTGTCAGCCGGGAGCGCAGAATCCAGGCAGCATCCGGAGCCCGATCCGCTCCGTTTGGTAAACTAAATCCTGTTGACGAATCCGTTGCTACGCCGCTCCCTTCCGCCTTAGCCCAATCACGAAGTTGGAGCGTGACTTCGGCATTCCGATCTCCGGTAGAGAATCCTGTGGGTGGCATGACGATGATGTCTCCTTCGGCATTGCGTTCGAGACGCAGGTCGCGATTGAGTTGGCATAGCGCAAAGAACTGGTCTTCCGTGATGTCAATAGCAGGCTTCAGATGAATTACGAATGAGTTGAGGGTGACCTGTGGCTCGGCTAGAACTTGGCTCATAATAGTCGCTTTCCTTGCTGAGAAAATCTTACTTCTGTCACGGTATATCGTCCAGTTTATTGGCCACTATGACAGTAGGCGAGGCGTTCTAAGATTCGCAGTTATTCAACTTCCTGTTCATCCCATTCCCCGACCAATTCAAACGCCACGGCGGCAGCGCGGCCATAGCCGATGCGCAGTCGACGTTGTAAGACTGAGGTCGAGGCGCGCTTCATGTCCACGACGATGCGCAGGGCGTCTTCGAACAATTCGTCGCGCTCGCCGCCGGAGTCTTCGAGTCCCATGGCTTCTTCGTCGGATTGCGTGATAGTTTCGTCATAGTCAGGCTCCCACTGCGCCTTAATGTGCGAGACGACCTTATTAATTTCAGATTCATCCACGTAAGCGCCATGCACACGAAGCAGGCGTGAAGATCCCGGCGGCAGAAAGAGCATGTCACCCTTACCGAGCAAATGTTCGGCGCCGTTTGTATCCAGGATCGTGCGCGAATCGACCTTCGAAGAGACGCGATAGGAAATGCGGGAAGGGAAGTTTGCTTTAATTAAGCCGGTGATCACATCGACCGATGGGCGTTGAGTCGCCAGCACGAGATGAATACCGACGGCGCGGGCCATTTGCGCGAGCCGGGTGATCGAATCCTCGACTTCATGGCCTGAAGTCATCATCAAATCGGCGAGTTCATCGATGATGATGACGATGTAAGGCATGCGCGTCCATGGTTCGCCATTCTCGTCAAAATCCTTGACGGTGTTGCGGCGCTCGCGCTCAGCGTTGTAACCGTCGATATTGCGCACTCCCCAGCCGGCTAACTCCTTGTAACGCCGCTCCATCTCGCCGACGGCCCAGCGCAACGCCCGCGCGGCGGGTTTCGGATCGACGATAATTGGAGTCGCGAGATGCGGAATATCTTCGTAGAGTCCCAGCTCGAGGCGTTTAGGATCGATCAGGATCACTTTTACTTCGTCGGGCCGCGCCCGATAAAGAATGGACACCAGCAGCGAGTTGACGCCTACTGATTTTCCCGAGCCGGTTGTTCCGGCGATGAGCAGGTGCGGCATCTTGGTCAGATCGGTCACATAATTCAGGCCATCGATCGTCTTTCCGAGAGCAATCGTCAGTTTCGACGTTGATTCTTTGAAAGCGCGCGACTCGATCACTTCACGCAGATAAATCGTTTCGCGGCGCGGATTGGGAACTTCGATACCCACATGAGGCTTGCCCGGCATGCGATCGATGCGGATGGACTCGGCCTTCAAAGCCAAACAGAGATCGTCGACCAGGCTCGTAACTCGCGAGTACTTTACGCCGGGATCGGGTTTGAATTCGTAGGTGGTGACAACCGGGCC
>QHXE01000697.1 GCA_003222835.1 Acidobacteriota bacterium
CGCTTAATCGTCCACCGATCGTGCGACACAGCAGAGGTGAAACTTTGTAACCAACCAACCGATCAAGCACGCGCCGCGCCTGCTGCGCATCGACCAAGTTCTCGTCAATCTGTTTCGGGTGCTCGAACGCTTCCTGCACTGCGCGCTTGGTAATCTCATTAAACATGACGCGATAGGCGGGTGTCGGCGGATGCTTCGGCACGATCTCTTCGGCGAGGTGCTGGCAGATCGCTTCGCCCTCGCGATCAGGATCGGCCGCGAGATAAATTGCCGACGCTTCTTTCGCCGTCTTCTTCAGATCGGAGACGATCTTCCTGTTATTACGCTTTTTGGAATCGGGAATGATCTCGTAATCCGGCGCGAAATTATTCTGGATATCCACCCCGAGCCCCTTCGACGGCAGATCTTTAATGTGCCCGATCGAGGCCTTCACGATGAAGTCGTTGCCGAGATATTTATTGATCGTCTTCGCCTTGGCGGGCGATTCCACTATGACTAAGTTTTTGGGCATTTACTGTTTTGCTGTTAACCCGTTCTTTGCTTCCAAAGCTCTATCCCGCTCGTTACGAGCCAGAATTCCAAAACCAAGAAAATAATTTCGTAAATCAGGCCGGGACCACGGCTCTGGCTTTTCGCTACAAAGCTGATCGCGAACGATTTCTCTGACTCGACATAGTTCCTTCAAACGATGGTTTCGCCAGCGCGGATCGGCAACGGTTAAGTCAAACAGTTCCAGCATTCGCGCCAGCGCGTGATCAAAGGCTACCCTATCCTCTCGCTCCTTGGCTCTAAGCGCTCGCTCATACTCGCTGCCAACGTTTGCCAATTGTTCCGCAATCGAGAAGGTAAACCAACGTCCACCTGCAAGTTCCGGATGATAAACCTTCACTGCACTAACCTCCCTACAATTTCAACGACACGATCGCGAATTGAAGGCTCTTCAACGTCGCGTGAAAGATTGTCTTGTCGCGGTCGAATATTAATTACTGAGTCGAACTCAACCAGTTCAGGCAGCTCTCGGCGTGGATGCAGATTGATGCCCCAGAGGTTCTCCTGGAGCGAACCTCTCTCCAGCAGATAACTTTCTTCATCCGCATGCAAGCCCCCGCCAATTGCCATCACGTCCTGCTCCGTATCGACTACTGCCTTCACCATATTACCGAATCACTCGTGAGCCATGTCGAGAAGGATTTGCCTCGCGATCGGCTTGTCAACCAGGATTATCTCCATTGCTTCATCAACAGACAGTCTGACTCGCGCCACTTTCTCCAAAAATGCATCAGGCTCCGCCATTCCGGTCACGCACTGATGACGCGAGGATGACTGAAGGTTGCTTATTATCGATTTTCCCGAGTCCTTCAGCGGGCTTGAACATAACACTAACTGTGCCCGAAAAGCCAAACCGCCAAAATCCTGAATAACATCGCGAGTTGGCAAAACCGAACTCGTGGCAGTCGCGTGAAGATTCGCTGACTTTCTCGAGAATGTATCAGATACGACGGCCTTCTCTGTGCTAAAATTGCGAAATTCCGGCAGAGAAAGCGGCAAGATGGGAGTCGCCAAAGCCGTCAAAGGAAAATGAGGAATTCCACAATCACCATCCTCGTGGCAACGGCTTTGTTGGTTGCTGCGTTATCGGGATGCAGGAAGCGCACGAACTCCGAAGAAGCGGCGCCCGACACTTCGACTTACCATCCCGAAGCCACGCCCGCGACTCAGTTCGAGCGCGACTTGAAATACGTTCGTGACGCACGCTTCGCCTACGTCTGGGTCTTCGCGCGCAAAGACGGAAGAGAATTCACGAAGGAAGACTCAGAGGCTCTGCGTACTAACGCCCCGAGTGTTGTCGATTGGGTGACGACAGATTCAAACCGAAAGGTAATCGGCGGCTCGAACT
>QHXE01000698.1 GCA_003222835.1 Acidobacteriota bacterium
ATAGAACCGACGTAACGTCGTGCGCCATCGCGGATCGGATAGAATATCAGTGTTATCGCTGATTTGATCGATGCTTCCTATCAGTTTCCGTTCAGCAATTCGCCTGACTACGGGATCTGTTACCCGCATTCGGATAGCCTCGGCGAAGTCTCCGCCAAGATGTATAACGAGAAAGGGACGCCCGAAGAAACTGGATACGCGGGCAGGTAGCGTCTCAGTTATGCCCAGCCGATTATGCATTTCGGCTACATACTCGTATGCTGCAGCGAGGTGCTTTTCACGCTCCTGCCAAGCTTCCGCCAGCAGCACTCTCCTCAGTATCGGCGATAGGTCCGCGGCACACTTCAACTGAGTGAATGCCTTGCCGAACCATTTTGCATATGGAGCATACTGCTTCTCCATCAAGAAACAGATTCGCATAACGTCCCTCACCAGCCGGGACCCGATTATTGCTGACCCGATCTCGTCATCGACCATTCCGGCTCGGCCCATTAAATGCTCTTCCTGACCAATCCTGTTCCAGCCAGAGGCCAGCAAATAGAGCCATACGTCATTGGGATAATAGCTAAACCTATCGCGGACAGCCTGCAAACCTATTCCGTCATGGAAGACCGCGCCCGCTGTAATGCTGCGGAGTTTCTGTGAAGGAAACGTCAACCAGTCAGCAGGTTCAATAGATTCCTTAATATCGAAATTTAGATCACCGCGAAAGAAGCCGCGGATGGTAAGAATCTCTACTCGGTGGTTGATCGGACCATGGTCAACCTCCTTGAGTAGTTGTACGTTATTGTCGGCGGCGTTGGGCACAGTGAAATTTGTTGAATAGCCGTGGAATCTCGTTGGCAACTCGTTGCGCAATGCTTCATGAATCGCCTTACGGTACTGCTGATAGTCTCCTTCTTTGAGGAAGAGCATTACGCGCGGGCCCCAATGGTGGTCGGTGGACATTTCGGTGTCAAAGCTCAGGACCTCCGAGCCACTGCCAATTAAGGCCACGCTAAATTGCAGATCAGGGAAGCTCGCATCAAGAACCAGCTTAACCGCTTCGAGATAGAACGACCGGCTGAGTCGAAGGCCTGGAATGAAGTCTGACACAGTCGACATTCTACTTTAGTGAATGTGAACAGGCGATAACCATCGAGGTAATTCACACAGCAATCTAACGCCGGAATTGAGCGGCTGCCCGCCCGCAAGCGACAACTTGAAAGAAACCACCCAACGAGGATGAGAGGCACGCTGGCGGGCAGTCCGCTCGAATGACTTGTTCGGCATCGCCGTCGGGTAATATGCCCGACCTTGCTTATAGACCAAGCTTATCCATTTTTGGCTTTTCGTACTCACTATCTTCGCCCGGATAGCGCAAAATATCGTTGAACTTTCCAGACTCTTTCGCCAAAGCCCAGATGATGCTTTCGCCTGCGGGCAAAATGTTCGGTTCAGCAGAAAAGACAGAATCCGTAAAAGCATCCTGAGCGTTGATGAGTCGCCATCCTTTACTCTGGAACATGCCCAGTACGTCGCCTAGAAACAGTTCATTCAAAATATTGTGATGAATGAGCAGCGTGTGTTTGACGCTTCGTCCCAATGCTTTTCTAGACAGAATGTCATAAAAATTAGCCCTGTCCCAAAGGTGATTCAAATAGTAGTCCTTGTAAGCGCTCACGTCGGCCTTCGGGTTCTGAGCGAGCCGCGCCCGCAGGCGCTGATCAATGTACCAGTCAGAAGCGTCAACGGTAACGTAGCCCATGCGATAATCATGTTCTTTGAGAAAGGCGCGCATTTTATCTCTTCTCTCAACTGTGTCGCCTTCTTTAAGTGCGGGAAAACGGAAACGCTTTGTGAAGCCAGGCATATCTTTAATTAAAGGCTCAAGGCGCAGAATATCTTGCGAGAACTCCTCAAAGCTGCGGTTAGGGTAGAACCAGTGAGAATAGGTGTGGTTGCCAATCATGTGGCCTCGTTCACCCCACTCGCGCACAAGGCTTTTCCCCCACTCCCTATCGATGTTCCTACCAACGGGGAACGCTGCGGCTTTTAGGTTTGAGCGCGCGCTCAAGGCGTTAAGCAAAGCGCGGTTACGCTTTTTGGCGACCTCCTGAGACGCGCCGAACAAACTGAAGTCGTCAATTGTAATAGCTATCTGCGGCTTTTCATCGGCTAAGGGAAGAGCGGTCTTTCTCATTGCTAATCCTATTGCTCCGATGCCGAGCGTTTTAGCAAACTCTCTTCGATTCATGTCTTCTCCCTTGGTACATATTCAAGTAGATGCCGAACGGTTGAGTTGACGCGGTGGCGCGAATCAAAGCACCCTGCGCCGCACCATGCTAGTTGAGAAACGCGCTCCCGCCGCTCGCGTCCAACGATTTATGCTGGCGGGGAATGAAACCACTCAATATACCTTCGGGATCAGACGCTTTGTGCTTCTGGCGTACTCAAAATACTCGTCACCGAAATTCTCCAACAGCGCATCCTCCTCAATACTGATGCGGTAAAGCGACGCCGCGAGATTAGGCACAAAAATAATAACGATACTGAGCCAATTTGAGTACGCCATTCCTAAACCAAGGTCCCCAAG
>QHXE01000699.1 GCA_003222835.1 Acidobacteriota bacterium
AACCGTGACTGCGCTGGTGAGACGGATATTTTCCGTGCGCGCGGCGGCAGCGGAGAGGATCACAACGGGAGCTGAGTCGAGGAACTCCGCCCGGTGATGTTCGCCAATGCCGAAGACGTCCAGGCCGACCCGATCGGCGAGCTCAATCTCTTCCAGTAGATGGTGCATGCGCTCAACCGGGCTGAGGGTTAGACCTGTGGCTGGGTCGGAGATGGCTGCTGCGAAACTGTCGATTCCAATCTGCATTTACGTCTTTTTTCCTGTCCCGAGCCTCTCGGCGCGCTTACCAATCTTTTTCAATATCGTTTCCAGACTGCGCACTTCTTTTGGGCTCGCATCGGCAAACATTTTTCGAATCTCGACAGCGTGTTTGCGAAACACCGGCGCAATCAATCCTTTGCCTTTTGGTGTGAGCGATACGACGCGGACGCGCCGGTCTTCGTGACTCTCGACCCGGCTTACCAGGCCCCTATTCAACAGCCGGTCGACGGCCACACTGATCGATCCAGGCGTAAGGTTCACCTTCGGCCCAATCGTATTCACGGGCAAAGGTCCTTTGTTCAGAAGGGCCTCCAGTATCCGGAAGTCCGTATCGTCGAGTCCCGTCTCCTGAAGCCCTGCATACAGATATTTCGCGGCCGCTTGGAACGCCTTCATCCATACAAGCCAACAGTGCACTGGGTCTGCGGAGTCCTTTTTCATAACCACTATTTTGATGCTTTTGTGTAACCAATGGTTACAACAATGTATCTATATAAATAGGCTTGACATCAATAAAACTGCAAGGAGGAATACATGGCAACGAATTCAGTGGCAATTTCCAGCAGTACGGACACAAGAAGCATTTCCCAGGGCGCGGTGGTCGTTTTGGGACGGTTTTTCTTCGCGCTGATTTTCCTGATCGCAGCCCCTAATCACTTTACCAGGCAAACCATTGCCTTTTCGGCTTCTCAAGGCGTGCCCATGGCTTCGATCGCGGTTCCGCTTTCCGGCGTGTTGGCCATCGCCGGCGGCCTCAGCATTTTGCTGGGTTACCGCGCAAAACTTGGCGCTTGGCTCATCGTGCTGTTCCTGATTCCGGTCACCTTGATGTTGCACAAGTTCTGGACGGTTCAGGACCCGATGATGGCGCAGATTCAAATGATTCTATTCATGAAGAACGTCTCCATGCTCGGCGGCGCCTTGCTGATTTCTCAGTTCGGAGCAGGACCGTTCAGTCTGGATGCCCGGCGGTCGCGCTGAACTCGCCTGAGAGGAGGGAACCAAAATGCACAATCCATCTGAATCACCGAGTCTTACTGTCATTAAATCCCCGATCTCACAGGAGGCTCTCGATCAGCTTTTTCGCGAAGCGCGGACCCACTCCACGTGGCTTCCCGAACCCGTGCCAGTGGAACTCCTCCACAAGGCTTACGAATTGGCGCGTCTTGGGCCGACCAGCGCCAACGCTCACCTGCAAGGTTCGTTTTTCTAACCACTCCAAGCGCCAAGGGGCTCCTCAAGCCTGTTCTGGCGCCCGGCAATGTCGACAAAACCATGGCCGCTCCTGTAACAGTTATCATCGCCTGGGACACGGAATTTCACGAGCATCTTCCCAGGCTCTTTCCACACGCTGATGTGCGCTCCTACTTTGTCGGAAATAAACCTCTAATTGAGGAGAACGCCTTCCGCAACAGTTCACTGCAAGCCGCATACTTCATCCCGGCCGCGCGCGCTTTGGGACTAGACTGCGGACCGATGTCCGGTTTCGACGCGGCTATGGAGACCCAAGTAAGCTCCACCCACGCAATCCTCGGCTGAATTTTGAGGAAGCAGCTGTGATTCTGTAGAGGTCAAGGACGCGAGCAGCGCTATGATACCGCGACCTCCTGCGTGACAGGCAGGAGCTCCTATTCAAAGTGATTGAAGTGCGGTGAGGGAGCTGATTCTGTGGCTCGGCCGTGACAGTGTGGGACTCTAACCAACGACAGGGCAGCGTTCTAACCAACTGAACTACGTCCCCAGCCGTGGAATCAACAACTTAGCGTAAAGCCTTAAGAA
>QHXE01000700.1 GCA_003222835.1 Acidobacteriota bacterium
CAATCTTGAGCATTAAAATAATTGCCGGTACCGATGGAAGATTGAAGTATCGCCGATACACTGCTTCTATTTCAAACACCGCAAATCATAAACAAGAACCATCGGACTTCCAATCTCTGACCTCCGACCTCTGATCTCGGACTTCTTTCTGTATGCTTAGCACTGCAGTCATCGGCGTCGGTCATCTGGGCAGTCAGCACGCGCGCATTCACGCCGAACTGGCCGCGGAAGGCCGCTCGCAATTCAAAAGCGTCTGCGATATTGACGCGGACCGCGCCGGCAAAGTCGCGGCCGAACGAAGAACGAATTCAACTACCGACTGGCGCGATCTGATCGGCAAGATCGACGCCGTGAGTCTGGCGGTACCCACTGAATCGCACTGCGTTATTGCTTGCGCGCTGCTTGAGAACGGCATTCACGTAATGGTCGAAAAACCAATCTCGCGCACCTTGGACGAAGCCGATCTCATGATTGCCGCCGCCAAGAAGGGCGGCGCCATTCTGCAAGTGGGCCATGCCGAACGTTTCAATCCAGCGATGCTCGCGCTCCGCCCACACGTGCGCAATCCTGTCTATTTTGAGATTCATCGCGTGGGCCAATTCACGACCCGCTCGCTGGACATCGACGTGGTGCTCGACTTGATGATTCACGATCTCGACATCGTGCAATGGCTGGTCGGCGAGGATGTTGAAGTGACTTCGCTGCACGCCGTCGGCATTCCGATTCTGACTAATCGCGTGGATGCGGCAAACGCACGGCTGGAATTTGAGACTGGCGCCGTAGCCAACATCACCGCCTCGCGCGTCGGCACCGAGAAGATTCGCAAGATGCGCTTCTTTCAACCGCGCGATTACATTGTCGTGGATTATGCGACCAACCACGCATCGATCAGCAATCTCGCGCCTTCGAACGTTAGTCCCTGGCCCGGCGTGAACACTCGAGTGCTGGAAGTGAAACAAGTCGAGCCATTGCGCGCTGAGATGGAAGCGTTCCTGCAAGCCGCTGCCGAAGGTTCGCAACCTGTTGTTTCCGGCGACGACGGCCGTCGCGCGCTTTCGTTGGCCCGGCGCACGCTGGAACAGATTCATGAACACACGGTGCGATTGTCCAATAAGTTTTAGTTTGTCGTGCGAATGCGCCAGGCAGAACCTTATCGAACACGAAAGACCTTCCGCGCAAGTCACTTCGCTGATATTATTGGCACACGAACTCGGAACTGAACATCAGCCGACTCAAGGAGAATCTCTCAATGACTGATGAAGAAAGAAACCGCGCTATTGACTTTATCGTCGACCAGCAGGCCAAGAACTCGGTCAGGATCGAAAGACTGATCGAGGCGCACGAGAAGGCAGAGCACCGTTTGGATCGAGACGAGTACAAGTTGGATCGTCTTGAGCGAATACTTAAGTTAATGATTAGGGCCGGGCGTCGAGAGCGGAGTACTCGAAGCGAGGCCGATGAGCGTTTGACTAACGCTCTTGCGGTACTCGCACAATCTATAGCTCACACCGATAGCAAACTTGATGTATTGGTCGATATTGTCCGGCAGCGAAATGGCGGATAAGGATAAATGATGAGGCGGACGCGAAATGATTGATGAGGAGTTTGAAATTACCAGCGGTGCCTGATCGTTCCATCAACAGCGCAGAGCCAAACATCTCTACAATGCTTCGCAGCCGGATCGATTCCGGCGACTTCCCTTCCGCGGTTTACGTCATCGCCGAACATGGTGGCCCAATCTTCGCCGATGCGCTCGGCGATGCGGTGCGCGAACCCGAGAACCGACCGGCGACGCTGGAAACCATTTACGATCTCGCCTCGTTGACCAAGCCTTTGGTGACCGGCTTACTTTGCGCGCAGCTAGTTGAACTTGGCGAACTCACACTCGACAGTTCTGTCGCCAATTACCTTTTGGAATTCGATCGGCCTGACAAAAGCCGTATCACCATCCGCGAGCTTTTGACGCATACCGCGGGTCTGCCGGCCTGGAGACCGTTGTATCTGTTGGCTGTCGAAAAAGAGAGCGCCCTCGCGTCGATTGCCAATGAAAAACTTGACGCCCAGCCTGGTGAACGAGTGATTTACAGCGACCTTGGCTTTATCGTGCTCGGCTTCGTGCTCGAGCGCCTGATGGGAAGCAGGCTCGATGAGTTGGCGCTTAATCGGATCATAAAGCCGCTCGACTTGCAGCACACATTTTTCAATCCGTCGGCTGCTGCGCGAACCGGTGTGGCTGCGTGCGAGACTGGAAATGCCTACGAGCGCGACATGTGCGAAAAGAGCTTTTCGGTGGAATCTATCGCGAGCTATCGTGGCTGGCGAAAAGAAGTTGTCTGGGGCGACGTTCACGACGGCAACGCTCATTTCCTCGGTGGCGCGGCGGGTCACGCAGGTTTATTCTCGACTGCTCACGAGACTCTGCGCTTGGCCAATCAGTTCATAGCAGGCCAGTCGCAATTG
>QHXE01000701.1 GCA_003222835.1 Acidobacteriota bacterium
TTTCTATAAAATACCATCTTCTGTCTAAGCCCCCCCGCCAAGCGGCTACATCCCTCGTGAGCTAAAATATATGATGACTGTACGGCCTCGCCTGTCATATACTGGTTTTCACGATCATGGTGAGCGAACAAGAGATCAAAGAGACAGTCAAAAACTTCATTCTTAAAGAGTACCTTCCCGGAGAGGATCCTGCAGCGCTGACCGACACGACTCCACTAATGACTACAGGAATACTCGATTCCATCGCGGTGTTAAAGGTGGTGAACTTTCTGGAAAGCGAGTTTGGCATTACCATTGAGCCGCATGAGGCGGTGGTGGAAAATCTAAATACATTGTTGGATATGGCCCAGCTTGTGAGTTCCAAGAAGGCAGCCTGAGGCAAATAGGTTGCCGACTCGCGCCGGAACACGTTATTGCGACGAACTCATTCGGATTGGGCGACTGAATTCAAACTGATGCCATGACTACGACAGCGCTGCATCAGCTTCTCGATTTATCCTCTTCACGGTTTCCATCAAGGATCGCGGTTGAGGAATCCGGAGGCGACAGCATTCGTTACGATGAACTCACGCATCTGTCGGATCGGGTGAGAGACCGGTTGTGCCGGATGGGAGTTGAGCCAGGGGATCGCGTGGGAATGTGCCTGCGAAAATCTGCTGACGGAATTGCCTGCATCTTCGGCATCATGAAAGCAGGCGCAGCATACGTTCCAGTTGACCCGACAGCGCCCGCTTCACGAAATGCCTTTATTTTTCAGAACTGCGCGGTCAAAGCTCTGATTGTTGAGCAGCGATTGGAAAGCGGACTGCGGGATCAATTTGGTCAGTTTGGTTTTGCTCCTGAGCTTATCGTACTCGACGGGGTTGGTGCTGGAGTTCCGCTGACAGCGGCTTTGGAACGACTTGATGCCGTCGATCCAGCTCCAGCAGCGCCCAGTGTAAGTCCGGACCCTTCCGCGCTGGCCTATATTCTGTATACATCAGGTTCAACCGGTCAGCCCAAAGGCGTTATCCTCTCGCACGGCAACGCCGCCTGTTTCATTGATTGGTGCTCCGAAGTATTTCAACCGAATGAGCAGGATCGATTTTCCTCCCACGCTCCATTTCATTTTGACCTTTCCGTTCTCGACATATACGTGGCGGTCAAGCATGGCGCGACACTGGTACTGGTTGAGGAGCAATTGGGCAAAGATCCGGTGCGTCTCGCCGCCTGGATGGCGGAGAAGAAGCTAACGATTTGGTACTCGGCGCCGTCGATTTTAAGTTTGATGGCACAGTTCGGTAAGCTGGAACAGAACGATTATTCTTCACTCAGACTGGTGTTATTCGCCGGCGAGGTATTTCCAATCAAATACCTCAAGCTATTAAAATCGTCGTGGCCGCACCCACGATATTTCAATTTGTACGGTCCGACCGAGACCAACGTCTGCACCTTTTACGAAGTGCCCCAGCGGATACCGGAGTCTCAAACTGAACCGGTGCCGATTGGCAAAGCATGTCCGTACTGCGAGCCGCTCGTGGTGAATGAAGTTGGCAATGAAGTGGCGCGTGGAGCTGAGGGAGAGTTGTGCATTGCTGGACCCAGCGTCATGCAGGGCTATTGGAGTCTGCCGGAAAAAACTGCGAATGCATTTTTACCGGGGCATAAGAGGCGTTGGTACCGCACGGGCGATATTGTGCGAGAGCTTGCCGATGGCAACTACAAATTCCTCGGACGACGCGACCGCATGATCAAAAAACGCGGTTACCGCATCGAGCTAGGTGAAATCGAAGCAGCCTTATATCGGTATCCCGCAATTAAAGAGGCAGCGGTGCTGGCCTTTCCTGATGATGATGGTGTGCCAATAAAGGCTTTTGCGAGCACGCGCGACGGATCGAAGTTGTCGATCATCGAACTGAAGAAATTTTGTTCGGAAAACCTACCGCTCTACATGGTTCCCGACCATTTCTGCTTCCTTGAATCTTTGCCCAAAACTTCGACGGACAAGATCGATTACCAAAGCCTCAAGCAGATGAGATGAGATTCTGGTTGGAGAGGCCTTGTCCAGTGATACTGCCAGACCGGACGTGGTTAGCGGCGTCGCTCGGAGACTGTGGATCTGAACGGGTGGTGTGTTGCCAGTAAAGGAGCAATATTCGAGAGGCAAGTAAAGCGTGATTGTGCGTAATCAGGTGAAAGAGGGGGCGGTCTAAATTGATCGGCAGGCAAACAAGTCAAGGACCATTCAGTCCGTCTTGGCGGTTTGCTGGTGCAAGGCTATCGCTGGACGCTATCTCTGCGCGCCAAGGTGTTACTGGATGCTGGTCGTTGAAGGCTGGATTGGTCCTTATGCGATCCAGTTCGCTGCGAAGGAGTTTAATAGCCACCGATAGGACCGAGCTGATGCCAGGGACGCTCTGCGGAAAAGACAAAGCATATCTGCCGGATTGCCAGCCGCCTGACGCGCTCATCAGATGAACTGCCCAGTAGATAGCTCAACGGTATCGCGGAATAGACGCGAGACGACTGGTTACGAACAATTCTTCCAGACGGAACACTTGAAGAAGGATTTGCAGGCGCGGTCCTTCCGCGGTGGCGTAGTAACCCTGGGCGCGCAAGGAGCAAAGTTTGCGCTCGGCCTCCTCTCAACCGCGATCTTGGCCAGACTACTCCGGCCGCAGGATTTTGGACTAGTTGCGATGGTAACCTCGATCACAGCATTCATTGGCTTGTTCAAAGACCTTGGTCTGTCAAATGCGACGGTTCAAAGGTTACATATTACTCATGAACAAATTTCCTTTCTCTTCTGGATTAATGTCGCCCTCAGTCTCGCTACTACCCTGTTGGTGATCGCACTCGCGCCCGTTATAGCCTGGTTCTATCATGAGCCGCGGCTTTTCCACGTAACACTTATCCTGTCGCTCTCGTTCGTTATCAGTGGGCTCGCCGTCCAGCATCAGGCATTACTCCGACGCCAGATGCAGTTCAAATCGCTGGCCGTGCGCGACGTGATTGCCTTGGTCTGTGGCATCGCATCTGGCATTACTTTCGCCTGTTTGGGCTTTGGCTATTGGTCCCTTGTTGCCGTGCCGGTCGCGACAAATGTCGCCAGCTGTATTCTTTTATGGAGTATTTGCCATTGGAGACCGGGCCCGTTGCAACGTCGGGTAGGCGCACGCGGAATGCTTGCTTTTGGAGGTAATCTGACTATTTTTAATCTCATTAACTACTTCAGTCGTAACTTTGATAATATTCTGGTCGGCCGAGTACTTGGAGCGGCACCGCTCGGGATATACTCAAAAGCATATGGATTGCTTATGCTGCCGCTGGCGCAGATTAACTTTCCGATGGCGGCAGTCCTGCTCCCCGGATTAAGCCACCTGCAGAAAGAGCCGGTGCAATATGCCCGACTGTTTATCAACGCTGTCCGCGCTACCTCACTTCTCGGGATTCCTATTGTCGTATTCTGTTTTTTCTTTGCCCACGACATAGTTCACGTCCTTCTCGGCAGAAGATGGCTGGCGGTGGCGCCA
>QHXE01000702.1 GCA_003222835.1 Acidobacteriota bacterium
AGAAGCCATTTGAAGCGGTTCATTTTAGTAAACAATTGGGATCTATTTTTAACGTTCCGCGCAGGTCGATTTGCGGAGATGAATGGCCGGACCATAATGTTAAATATGCCCGGGTTAATGGTCCATTTTTGGGCAGCCATATCGTAGTAGGCAAAAGCGCGGCTGTTTAATAAAATTTCATCTTAGAATTTCAACCGGATGATTTGCGTGTTTATTCCAAAGAAACTGGTCCTACGGGGCATAGACCATTTTAGAAAAGCCGGAGAGTACCAGAATCTATTACTGATCATTCTCCGGCTATGTTTATCTGCCTAGAACTCGAAACGAAGCATCCATTGCAGGTTACGCGGCGGGCGAATCGAATTTATCGAGCCGAAGCCGTTCAGGTTTGTTGTCGAATTCGCTAGATTAGTAATCACAGTGCTTCCTGGGCTCGCGAAGTTGGCAGTCGTGTTGATGCCGTTAAATTGGGTGTGGTTAAACGCATTAAAGGCATCAAGTCGAGCCTCAAATCTATAATGCTCGGCTACGACGAATCGCTTAGACACGGTTAGATCCCAGTTGTTCAGCGGCGGTAAAGTCAATTGGTACGGATTGCTGCTGTGCCCGGATCCCGGGCTACCCAAGAGCACGATGCGCGCTCCTTCTGTCGGTGAGCCGGTCAAATTCTGATTCCCATAGCCGGATACGCTAAAACCAATACTATAGGGGGCACCGCTCTGATAATGGAAAACGCCCGACAGTTGCCAATTGTTCGCGATATAGCCGAGATATTTATTATGCGTCGGTTTCGGCAATTCATAGACCCAGTTGATACTTAGATTATGTCGCCGGTCAAAGTTTTGGGGACCGTAAAAGAAGTGGTCGTTTCGGTCAATCCGCGCAAAAGTCTGGTCATCACTGTAAGCGCCCAGGGCTTTGCTCCAGGTATAATTTCCACGAATCAGTAAGCCCCTCGAAAAGCGGCGATTGATCGAAGCTTGCATCGAATTGTAATTGGATTTTTCGAGGTACTCAATATAAACGATATTGTTGTTGCTAAATCCCTGGTATGGCGCCAAAAGATCAGCCGGCAAGGCGTTTGATCCTGGTATTCCGGTAGTCAAATTGCGGGTTGGATCCTGGTTTTGGGGCAGATATGCCGCGCCGTAAGGAACAGCATTGATATTGCGAAACGTCGGTAAATTGCGGCCCTGTGAACCTACATACGAAAGATCAAGAACGGCGGCAAACGGAAGTTTGTATTGGATGCCCAGGTTGAACGCATAATTCTTAGGCAGTTTGGCATCCGGCTGAAGCGCTCTTAGAGTAGGCGGGGAAAGCAAAACATTATTAGGAGAGACGTCCTGAAGCCGTCCTAAGTTTATAGTTGATGAGATATTGTTAGGTGGATTTTGGACCTGATCGAAAACGAGGTTGCCCTGCGTGCGGTCATAAAAAATCCCGAACCCCCCACGCACGATAAAGTTACGTTTGCCGGTCACGTCGTAAGCGAAACCGAACCGCGGAGCTAGCTGGACGCCATTATCTTTGACCAACGCTTTAGGAATTCCATTGCCGGCGGTGAAGACACCGTTGGTGAAATTACCCGAATTTGGAACCAGTCGCCCAACGTATAAATCAATTAAAGTATTTGCTGTAGTCAGGGGGATACCGCTGGCGAGAACCGCCGGGTCAACGGCACGTCGATTAACGTTACCGGCAGCACAGGTCGCCACACCATTGATACAAATCGGACGGTAAAGCCGAGAAGCCTTAGTCGGATCAAACTTGTCGGGCAAGAAATTGCCGGCTTTCCCCGTTGACTCATATTGCGGCGGCATCCAAACAAACCGCAGCCCGTAATCAAGTGTAAGGCGTTTATTTACCTTCCAATTGTCCTGTACATACCATTCGAGGTTAAAGTATTTGTAGTTTCCGGTCGTATGCGACGATGCCTGTTGATAACTATTAAAGGCACCCGTGATAGCGTTAGCAAATTCAAATTGAGTATCGAACGGATTTGAGGAACTATTGGTAAAATTGATTGTTCCATTGTTTGAAAACCGGGCCGTCTGGGGTTTTAAGCTTGTGTGGTAGTAACCTCCGATTTTCGTTATATGATCTCCCCAAACCTTCGATATACTGCCTATAAAGTCCTGTGTCGTGTTGAAATTTTCAAACGAACCGCTTTTTGTATCAATGCTCGGACCATTCGCCACGCGTCCGCCCCATGTAAAATTTGAAATCTGATCAAGATAGTTTGCGTCCGGGTACAGCAGCGGGAATGTCGATAATCCTGTCTTTGCCCGGGTCGCAGCATCGGAATTTATCCGAAGATCAATCAGGTTATGGCTGATTCCATAAGTAAACTCAACAACTGTTGTCGGATTGAGCGTCCCGGTTACCGTTCCGGAAAGGCTGTATTTGGGAGTCTTTTGCGTCGCGCCGTACATAGGTAAGTTCGTCGAAAGTCCCAGACCGCTGTTTCCATAAGGCAGTTCGGAGGTCGCTGCGGTCTTGAGCCAACGTCCCCATATACGCCAATTCTTCGACATATTGTAATCAATCCGGAGCGTGTCGTTTCGCTCAGGTGTTTTTGATGACTCCTGCGTCCGGTAATTAAAATTATCGTTGCCGACCGGAGTGTAATTAGGTAACGGATACAAGTTGAGAATCTTGATACCAAGTGGATAGAGACGATTCTGCGGTATTTTTCCCAGGACGCCCCCGTCCTTAAAACAGCCAGCGGTGTTTGTCGCACTGCATGGTAAATTTAACGTGTAGTCCTTAATGTATGGAAAAAGGTTTCCGCTATTATCGCGCGATTGTGAAAAATCGCCCTGTCGTTCAAGTGCGGTCGGGACGCGAACATTGGTCGGGCCTGCGGGCGGGGTAAAGCGGTGTGCGAATTCCTGATTCCAAAAGAAGAAGAGTTTTTTCCGATTCTTATTAAACAAGCCCGGAATATAAACCGGACCGCCAATATTATAACCCGTATCTTTTTGGTCCGAAAAGGCACGCGCCACTCCGTTGCGGTTATTAAGCCAGCCATTGGCATTCAAGCCCGTTTGGCGTCGATAAAAGTAAAAGGCACCGTGAAAATCCTTCGAGCCGCTTCGTGTGGTGGCGATAACTTGCGCTCCCGTAGAGCGTCCATATTCAGCCTGATAGGTTGAAGTAAGAACTTTTAATTCGCCGATTGCATCAACGGGTATCCTGGCAAGAAGACTATTATTACCAGTATCAATGCTGGTTACCCCATCAATCTGTACGTTGTTCGAGTTTTGCCTGGTTCCGTTGACATACAATGTGGAAATGTCACCGGCTTCCCCATTAGAGGTGTTACTAATGACTCCGGGTGCCAGGGTCACGAAATTAACAAAGCTGCGATCTTTAATTCCGATATTTCGGAGCTCTTCGCTTTGCACGCCGAAGGAGCGCTCTCCGCTTTCTGCCTGAAGCAATGTCGCTTCACCAGTA
>QHXE01000703.1 GCA_003222835.1 Acidobacteriota bacterium
ATATTGCCCTTTCGATATTTCATCGCGTGCGCGCTCCTCTCCAACCCACGTGGGCGCCGTGCGTACCTGCGCGGCAGAGCGGCTGCGCGCTGGGTCCCCGGATAGGAAGATGGCCAGCAATGGTAGGAAGATAGCGACCGGAGGATGCTTCGGGGACTTCGGCCGATTGTCATACGCATGTTGCCCGAATCTACCCCTATGGTTAGTTGCATGGCAAGCAAGAGGGGAGTAATTTTGGAGGCCCCCGTTTCGGATTTAGGATCCCCCGTCAATTATTTGGGTGCGAGTGAAAAATGTTTCTGCAATGCGCGGGGGATAGTGCCTGGGTGCCTGGGCTCAAAAAGTGCGCGGCTGCTTGGTCTGTGGGTTCGAGAATAGTATGGACAAAGTCGCTCGCCATGGAATGTGTTATGACGCCGCAGGCTGGTCGAACGCTCCCTGGCTGACCTTGGCCAATTGCGAACGCAAGTGCTTGTTGGGCCAACTAGGACTCGATGACTCGGACGGCGGAGGAATTATGAACTTGTGGAACAGAATCCTCGTGGCGGCAGTCATGAGTTGGGCTTACTCCGTGACTTTAGGACTGCTCTTTGCTGTTGTCGTGTCAGAAGATCACTCGCTGAGAACCCTGCTGCTACCGGGTGTCGTTCCGGTTGCTCTGACCGGTAGCACGGTAGTTGCAATTGCGATAACGCCAGTGGCAGTCTGGTCTGTGAGAACGGGAGCAAGGAACTTGTGGTTCTACGGGCCGATTCTCTGGATCGCATTGGCCGCCTACGTTGCTTTTGCAATCCCGAAGGCCGGCCATTACGGTCTACCCCTTTGGAGTGAACCCCTAAACTGAGACAGGTTTTAGTACGCTCCCAAATCTGTCGAATGATTACTTCCGGGAGTAAAGTGACGACGACCGCGTTTGTCAGTACAAATGTTGAGACTAACCGAATTTTCTAGTCTTTCGAGTGTTGTTGATGATTCAATTTGACTTGCCTGGCTTACGCGGGTCTTGTGTGGCATCCACGTACTCGGTCGAAGATGGACCGAACCCAGTAATCTGAACAACAACAGGTTCGTCACCGGTCTCTGCGAAGTGATTCCGAGATGGCGGTTCGGTGTAGAAACTGCCCGGTGGCAGAGCCTTCAGTTTCGCCTCGTCAAACTTATCACCGTAGCCGATATGCCATGTGCCGGAGATTACGGTCGCAACCCTGTCGTCACGATGGGAGTGGGCAGCGATGCGCGTATGTGCCGGGACGCGAAGCATGATGGTATATACGCCCGCTTGGTCTGGATTGCCCTTCAGAACAACGGTCTGGATTCCGCCAACGCCTGAGCTTCCCGTGCCCGGATTGCCCACTTGCGGGAACTTGTATTCTGTAGGAGTGAGTCGTTCTTCGTTTGTGCCGCCGTCAGCACTGCTTGCAACTGGATGAGCAACCAGTGGACCATCAAGGAATTTACGAATCAACGCGACTGTGTAAGCTGGTCGTTCTTCCATCAACCAATGTCCTGAGCCCGCCACGACCTCCTCCTGCACGTTCGTCGCTACATGCCGCATGATTACGGCCTGGAGGGCGCCAAAAGACTTCTCCCCACCTACCGCCATCACAGGCATCGTCAGCTTCGTTTGTTCGAAGACCTTGTTGTCCTTTGCATCCTGGGAGAAAGCCGCAAACTGCGCGAACCCAGCCCGCATTCCACCTGGTTGCGCGTAAGTAGCGGTAAAAAAATTTCTGGTGGCTTCGTCGGGCTTACCTGGATCGCCGGTAAAGTCATTCCATATTCTGTCAAAGTAGATACGCTCCCGCCCCGCCACCAGCCGTTCTGCATCCGGTCCATGGAAGTTGAAGTGCCAAACGCCGGGATTTAGGAGAATCTCGTTCCAGGGATCAATCCCGGGAATGGGTGCGTCCATAACAACCAGTCGCTCGACCTTATCGGGATAAGTCGCAGCATAAGCGTATGCCACCATGTTGCCGATGTCGTGAGCAACCACAGATGTTTTGTCGTATCCCAACGCAGTCACAACGGTACGAATATCCTTGGCCTGAGTCTTTTTATCGTAGCCATCGGCAGGCTTGGAGGAACGCCCAATGCCACGGAGGTCGGGCACCACTACCGTATGGTCCTTCATGAGATCTGCGGCCAAAGGAGCCCACGAGTCGCTATTTTCAGCGTACCCATGGATGAGCACCACTACGGGCCCGCTTCCGCCCGAACGCACAAAAATGTCTGCCCCTTCCGGGCTGTGTATAGTTCTTTGTTGAAAGCTAGAGGGCAAGGAAGGGGGAGTTTGGCTTGAAACTGTTGTCACTGCAAAAAGGGCTACGGCGAGGAAACGTAGAATCATCGATTATCTCCATACACGAAAACAATCGGTTTGTTCGGGATTACACGAATTGAACTGCATTCGGCATTAAGGATTGTAGACCACAGTGGCATTTTCTCCGAATTTGTGACATCTGGCCGAGCGATTCAGATCAGAGCCTCTCGACTCAAAACGATCAGTAACGGGAAGTCGGCTAGTGTTTACCGACGGAGTGAGGTGACGATTGCGATTGCCGCTTCAGCGTGAGTCGCGGCGCACTCAGAAACTGTTCCGGGCCAGAAGTCCGCTTGGGGGAAACGTGGTGCGGCTGCCTGCCGTTCGCGCCTGCGATCTCCTCGAACCCCGTTTCTCAGGCGCTGCCACCGACCTGGATGAGATAGGGCTGTTTT
>QHXE01000704.1 GCA_003222835.1 Acidobacteriota bacterium
TTCCAAAAGAATCAGCTAACTCCAATAGATTCGGCTGGTCTTCGGCCTGCACAAAACCGCCCGATTTTGACGCAATCAGGAAGTACAGTTGGCTTCGCTGAAATGTGCGGCTCCGAATCTCAGTTTCCGAGTGGGAGCACATCTCAGGTTAGCCGACCCAAGGCCCTTCCTATCATCATCCTCACTCGACGATGTGATCAGCTGCGGCCCCGGCGTACCAGGGCGCGCTCACCGTAAAGATGCGTTCGTTGCCGCGGGCGAGCAGCACCCATTCCAAAAGCCGGCCACGCTGATTGTGAAGGAAGTATTCATACCATTTGTCTTCCACAAGCTCGGGTATGACCACGATGATGCTGCGAGCGGGATGCTCCTTCGAAAGGTCGAGAATGAACTGAACGATGGGAATGATGATGAAGCGGTAGGGTGAAGGCAGGACATGGAGCTGGGGCGGCTCCTTGGCTGCCGAGCGGAAGGGTTGCTCAACGTAGCGCTCCCAGTCCTCGCGAAGCAATTCGGTGTGCTCGCTGGGCTCGACGTGTAGGGCGATCACTTCCGGTGAAAGACGGGCTGCAAATTCAATTCCCTGGCGGGTGATGTTGCTCCAGCGATCGATGGGAATGACGGCAATGGGAGGCTGGCTGAGAGTTGCCGCGTGGACGGGGACCTTGCACGTGGTGAGGATTCTTACGGAGTGGTAGTGGCGGCGGACAGCGGTGAAGAAAATAATCGTCAACGGAATGAAAAGTAGCGTAATCCAGGCGCCTTCAACGAATTTCGCCACCAGCACGACGACGACGGTAATGCCGGTGACGAGCGCGCCGAACCCATTGACGAGTGCACTCTTCAGCCAACCCGGACCGCGATTCTTCCGCCAGTGCATGACCATGCCGGACTGCGACAGCGTGAAGGCCAGAAAAGCGCCAACGGCATAGAGCGGTATGAGTCGATCGGTGACACCGCCAAAAAGAATGAGAAGGCCGCCACACAGTATCGCCAGGACAACGATGCCGTAGGTATAGACGAGCCGCCGCCCGCGATACCCGAAGGCGTGCGGGAGGTAGTTATTTTGCGCGATGGCGCGGCAGAGGCGCGGAAAATCGGCGAATGCGGTGTTGGCGGAGAGCGAAAGAACGAAAAGAATGGAGGCGATCGTCAGGTAGTAGAAAAAGCCTTTGCCGAAAACAGCGGCGATGAGCATGGAGAGAAGACTCTGGTAGCCGGGTTGGCCCGGATCAGTTGCAGCGATGCCGTAAATCTTCACGAGAGAGGAAATTCCCGCCAGCAGCACGGCCAGGAGAAAAATAATCACGGTGAGAGTGCGCTGAGCGTTTTTCACCGCTGGCTCCCGGAAGGCCTTTACGCCGTTGCTGACAGCCTCCACGCCGGTCAACGCCGTGCAACCGCCCGCGAAAACCTTCAGCAGCAGCCAGTAGCTGACGGCTTCGGTCATGCGCGGCGGAGGCGGAAGGGGGGCCGCCGGTGTTGGATGCCCGCCGCTGAGTAGAATACGGAGAACGCCTGCGCCAATGGTAATGAGAAGCGTGCCGACAAAGAGATAGGTGGGAACCGCAAAGGCAAGGCCAGCATCGCGCACGCCGCGGAGATTGAGGATCGTGATGACGATCAGAATGCCAACGCAGAGAGAAACCGTGTGCGGCAACAAGGATGGAACGGCCGAGACCAAGGCACCCACTCCCGCGGAAACGCCCACGGCCGCCGTGAGAACATAATCGGCGAGGAGCGCAGCCGCGGCAAGCAGGCTTGCAGGTGCTCCGAGGTTGAAACGCGCTACGGTATAGGAGCCACCACCGGAGGGATAGGCGGCGATTGTCTGGCGATAGGAGAAGTACACGATCACGAGCAACGTGATGATGGCGGCGCTGATTGGAACGATATACCGAACGCCGAGAAGGCCAAGGGGAATCAGAAGGTTGAGGGCCGCTTCCGGGCCGTACGCAGCCGAACTAAGCGCGTCGAGACCAAAGATCGGGATGCCCTGCGCGGGACCAATCTGCTCGGCGCGTTCGTCACTGGTCTTGATGGGCTTACCGACAACGAGGTCAAGTATGTTCATGAGCGCTCGGGTCCATATACCGTTCGCACCGGAAAAAACAAGATCTACCCACCGAGTGAGACAAGGATACGGGCATGAGATCGCATTCGCGCTCGTCCTATGATCGGAGCATTGTCTGAGCAGACCTACGATAACATCGGTTGGATTTGGAATCGCAAATCGGATTCATGCGCAATGAACGTCGCTCACTGGCTGCCCGGCCCGACTGTCCGTGCAGTCGGATTGCCCGGAAAGTGGCTCATTGAATGTGCGTGAGCGCGGCTCAGCTATTTCGTGTTCCCGAATCAGATGATTTTCGGTAGCGGTTTAGCACTCCGCTAGTTCGCTGCCCGGCGCTGGCAAGCCAAGGTTGCATCACCGCAAAGTCAAGGGGTGTTTACGCTGTGACCGTGGAGGCTTCGGATGACTGGGGTTTGAAGTGAGGCAGAATGGATTCAACGGGGATATTCAAAACGCTGAATCTCAAAATGTTCTCGATCTTTCTCGGCGAGAGGATTTGAACCTCCGACCCCCTGGTCCCGACTAACTGGATCGAAAATCCAAATCGTTTCAGTGGTGTCGCTTACGGTCCAGATTCCCGGTGAATGGCAGCACTCGCTACCAAACGGAGCCGGGTGTACCTCACCTCGGAGCAAGCCGCTGCGGCTGCACGTCAGTTTGGTTGTGCTCGCTTTGTGTACAACCATCTTCTGGCTTTTTCTCAAAGCAGATATAGTAACAAA
>QHXE01000705.1 GCA_003222835.1 Acidobacteriota bacterium
TCTGTTTGTCGTCGCGGCGCCAAATTCAATCGCCGCAACCCAGACCGCTTGGCTGCTCGGATTGCTATTCTGGGTTCTGCGGCTTTTCGTCTGGCCCAGGCCGAGACTACATCGCACGCCGCTTGATTACGCGTTGCTGAGCTTCTTCATTCTCACCGGCCTCTCTTCTTTTCTTTCTTACGAGCCAATTGTTTCAATTGGCAAGCTGCGCGCCGCCAGTCTGTTCACGATCGTTTATCTGTTTGCTGAAAATGTTCGGTCAGCATATGTCTTGCGCGCTTTGACGATGGTCTTGATCGCCGCCTGCTCGGTTAATGTGCTCTATACGTTTGGCCAGTTCGCTCTCGGGCGCGGCGTCAAAGTATATGAAGTTCGCCCTGACAGTCCGCTGAGCGCAGCGCGACTGGTAACGCGCGAGAAGATTTTGCCCATGCCGATTCTAAGTGGCGACACGCTGCAAGAAGTCGATGGACACAAACTGCGCAATCTCGATGATCTGATCGCCGCTCTCGATCGCCCAGCGAGCGAGTCCCCGGCAAAGATCAAGATCTACCGCGTGGAGTGGATCCCGGTCTTGCAGGTGCCGCGCGGAAACTTGTTTCCTGGCGCAACGCCGGAAGAGCGGCTGGGAATTCAGCGCTGGACCCATGGACGAGATTGGCGCGCAACTGGCTTTTACGATCACTGGACTACTTATGGCGAAGCTTTGCAATTGATTGCCTCGCTGGGCCTGGGACTGTTCATCGCTTTGCCCCACAAGCGAACTAGGATTGGAGTGTTGCTGGCTTTGGCGATTGTCGGCATGTGCGGGGCGCTCCTGCTGACGGTCATGCGCGCCTCGTTGGCAGCGCTGGTGGTCTCAGCAGTGCTGATTGCATCTGTTGGTCTCAGTCGTCGCGCGCTGATCGTGGTGGGCGCCTGCGCCTTGCCCTTGATTGCCGCCGGCCTGTTCGTACTGCATCAAAAGCGACAGGTCGGATTTCTCGATCAAAAAGACGATTCAATTCGTTGGCGCGAGACAGTGCAAAAAGAAGGTCTGCAATTATTAGTCAGTAATCCGCGACATCTGCTGATCGGTGTCGGGATGGATTCGATCAAAGCGCATTGGCGCGAATGGGGATTATTCGAGGGCGGCAAGATACCGATGGGCCACATGCATTCGGATTATTTGCAGATTGCGCTCGAGCGTGGCGTCCCGGCGCTGATTATCTGGTTAATTCTAATGGGCATGTACGGAAGGATGCTCTGGCGCGCGCGGCGTCAGGTGTCGAGTGAAAATTGGATCGATAAAGGAATCGTCTTAGGCGCGCTCGGCGGACTTGTGGGTTTCATGCTGAGCGGCGTGGTCCATTACAACTGGGGGGATTCGGAAGTGGTAATGATTTTCTATTTGATTATGGGATTGAGTCTGGTGGTGGTAGGTCAGTTTCAGAACCGCGAGCGGTAACCGGGAACCCAACATTCGCCTGGATTACGTACTATTTGTAGTTCGGTACATGCTAAGGTCGTATTTATGATCCGGTCGCTACCGCTCGCGGTTCTGACACGAACGTTCTCTGAAAATAAGCACAACTCTTATTCACCGGACACTTCTCGCACAATGGCCGATTCGTTTTGCACAGTTCTTTTCCATGTTGCCGCAAAAGGACGTGTGCATCGATTAGCCAGCTGTAATCCTCTTTCAGTTGATCTTTGATTGCCTCCTGAACAGATCGATACGTCGCCGAATAGTTTTTCTTCTCTTCGCCAAATCCTAAACGCACGAGCACCCGCAAGCCGTTCGAATCCAAGCCCAGGATCGGGTAACTACGGGTGAAGAGCAAAATCTTTTCCGCGCTCGGCTCGCCGATACTGGGAAATTTTCGCAAGGCTTGTTTTGCTTTTGGCAGTGGCAGTCTCAAAACCGATTTCAAATCACCCTCAAAGTCGTTCATGGCAATCAAAGCGATTTCGCGCAAGCGAGAGACACGCTGCTCCGGATGCATGCCGCCCAGCTTCGTGGCTTTTAAGATTTCATCGTGCGAAGCGGAAAGGATCTCGTGGGGCTTCGTGCCCGCGTGTTTGCGTAGCCTCGCGAATGCTTCTTCGCGGCGCTCATCGCTGACCAAATATGCGATATTTTCCAGCAGAATCAGCTCAAAAGGGTCGGCGGTAATCGGCGGCTTGGGTTCGCCGTAGTGCTTCGCGAGTTGAGAGACAATCTTCGGCAAATTCAACTTGGCAGCGACCATAGTCTATATAAAACTCAAGCGACTTTTCGCGGCACTTCGCTCATCAAGGCCAGCAGATTGCCTTCAGAGTCTTTGAAGTCAGCCAGCCATAAGTCATAGGTGGGCATGGGCGCGACCAGATGCGGTTTAACTATGAACTCCACGCCGCGCGCCTTGAGTGTTTCATAAATCTTCTCGATGTCGTCAACCTGGTAGTAGATGATCGATGCCGGATGATCGAGATCAGGGCGATCAGCGATACCCAACATAATGCGGATCCCGCCACAGTCGAAAAACGCCATATTCGGCGGCGCCTGAAAAAGAAACTGCATTCCCAGCGTGTCGCGATAAAAAGAGATCGCGCGATCAAGTTCTTTCACATTAACGAAGATTTGTCCGATTCGCGACAGCGTCGGACCAATGGGGATTGGGGTCGTCACGATTTTGCTCTCTCCTCCTGTCTGGCTATCAAAAA
>QHXE01000706.1 GCA_003222835.1 Acidobacteriota bacterium
CAATTTCTCGCCTTGGCGGAGTTGGCGGCTGCATCAATTCGCGGATGGCATCGAACACGACCTTGAACTGCGCGTCATATTTGTTTTCCAGCGCGGCCAGCTTGCGCGCCAGATCTGCGTGCGACAGAAGCATCTCGCGCAGGCGCACAAATGTGCGCATGATGGCGATGTTGACTTGAACGGCGCGCAAACTCCGCAGCACGCTGGAGAGCATGGCCACACCTTGTTCGGTAAAGGCATACGGGCGATAGCGGCGCCCGCCGCGACCGCTCTTTGAGGTTTCAAAATGAAACCTCAAACCGGCCGCCTCGTCACCCGTAAGCTGAAACATGAAATCTTCCGGGAACCGTTCGGCGTTGCGTTTCACAGCCAGATTCAAAGACTTGGTCGGAACGCCGTAGAGTTCCGCCAAATCGGCATCGAGCATCACCTTTTGACCGCGGATCAGAAGTATCCGCCGCTCGACTTGAACCGCGAGCGCGTCGGATTTCATCGTTCAATGCCTATTTCTAAGATCTTAGGCGACACGGGGTGTCACAGATTGTGATACCCTGTTGCTTCCGGTCGAACAAGAGATCTGTGAAAATGGATTCGACTTCGCTCACCACGGAGTCTGTGCAATCTGTGGCAGAGACGCCGCACAGCGGCGTGGCTACAGGTTTCCTGAGTTCCTGGTTTCCTGATTCGTTTTGCTTTTCCGCGGTCAGCGATTGGCTCAAGCAGAGACGCCGCACAGCGGCGCGGCTACAGGTTTCCTTTTTGGTTATTTGATGACGCGGGGGAAATGGATGTTCAGCTTAATGCAAATGTAGAGGAGCAGGATTGCGCCAAGTGTGGAAAAAATGAGGCCTGCGGGATGAAATCGTCCGGTTACCGGGTGCGTAAACATGTGTGTAACAGCGCCGCCGATGATCGATCCGATGATGCCGAGCACGATTGTCCAGAAAATCGTCATGTGCACGTGCATCACCGATTTCGCGATGACTCCCGCGATCAACCCAACAAGAATGTACCAGATTAAGTGAAGCATAATTTTCCTCCGTGGTTTGCCTGCGTTTATGATCTGCAAAAATAGATTCGACTTTGCTCACCACGGCGTCTGTGAAAATCTGTGGCGAAACCGCTGCAGGAAA
>QHXE01000735.1 GCA_003222835.1 Acidobacteriota bacterium
ACCCCGAGTAGCGCGCGATCACGTCGCTCGTCATGGCAAGGACGGCGGCGCTATCGACCGCGATGGCCCGCTCCGGCGCGCTCACGCCCACGCCATCGCGGCGTCGCCGATGAGCGATGCTGCGCTCACCGCCCACCCCTCGGGCCGGCGGCGGGCCAGTTACGAGGCGAATTGAGCAGGGCGGCCATCTCGGTGACGAGGACTCCCGCATCGGCGAACAGCTTCACGACGTAGCGATCCGCGCCCGCCGCGATCGCCGGCAGCACCGGGTCCTCAAGGGGGGCGTGTTCCTTATCGCCCGTCTGGGTACTGCGATAGCTGATTGGAACGTGTACGTCACTCATATCGGCCCGCGCCCGAGGCGGACTCTTTGTCGAGGCCGCGACGCTGCAGCGCCGTGTAATAAAGAAGTAACAGAAATGAAAGCGCCCCACCCCACGCGCAAGTCTGCATTTCATTGGGCTGAATTCAGTAGACCCGAATGAGGTCGAGACCCTCCACACGGGCCGGTTATGCCCGTCGAAGAACGTCGAAAACTGCGGCAATAAGCTGATCCTCAGGTGCTCGGGCAGCGAGCACGGCGGCACGTCACGCTTTGCATCCAACCTCATCGGGGATAGCCCGGTTTTGCGCGCGAAGCACTCGTGCCGCAGCAGCCGCAGTCGGGCCTTCTCCCGTTCTGGCCACGACTCGACGTCTGAGGGAGTCAGCTATCGGCACGTCACCGAGTCGGCAGTCATGGCGAGCGAGATCGAGCAGCTGGTGGATCTGCAGGGGTTCTTGAAGCTCGCTTCGAATCCGGCGTGAATGCGCGTGGCGCCCATGTGGTCTGGCGCCCCCGGCCGGAGTTGAATAGCTGACGCTAACGATCTGAATCACCAGTATTTTCTTGACCCCGGCGCGCGGCTCGTACCCGCGACTGTACCCACGGTGCTCGAGCGCACAGGTACATTGGACACACGCTGTCGGCAATTGAAGGCCTGTATCCCGTGTCGATCCCAGCCTCGCGCTGTAGCATTTTGTCGTCGAATTAGGGTTAGAGTAGGTGGCATGGGTTCCCGCCGGCGCTCTCGCGTAACGAAACGCGGCTTTGCCGCCGACTCCACGTTCAGTGTCGGGTTGTGGTGAACCGCCGATCCAATCGGCGACGGCTCTCTCGACTCGGACGCATGGTGGCGACGTGAACGTCGCAAATTCGCAGATGAATTACGGGCCCGGCCCAGCGTCAAGGAAACCCGCTCGCTCGGAGGTCATCGCAAGCTCAATACTGTTGTGCGTCCTCGTCGGAGTAGGCACGGACGTCCTCGTTACGGTCATGGTGTACCTGAACGCGTGGGCGGGCCCTGCATTCCCATGGTTTATAGCCCCGGCGCTCGCGATTTCTTTCGCTGTATTTAGGCGCAGCCGCGGCTGGTATAAGCAGTTGCCGACAGTTCGACCGCCATCAAAGGCTGTCTCTGCTTTGGCTAGCGTGTTGCTCGGAGCAGCGATCGCCGCGGCTGCTCTGCTGTCCGTCGCGCTGGTTTCACGCGATGCCCTCCTACATGGACGCATTGAACTTACTGGCGATCACTATCACACAACGGCCGCACTCCGAGCGGGAGTCTCCCTCACGGTTCCCGTCATGGCTGCGCTTTATGAAGAGGCTGGGGCTCGCGCAGCCTTGCAGCTGCGGTTGCAACACGTCATCGGTCCAGTTTCAGCTGAGGTCCTCGCTGGAATCGTGTTTGTCGTCCTACATGGATTTGTCATCGCGAAGAGCCCGTGGCAGGTTCCTTTTCTCGCATTGTCGGCCTTCGCAAATGGACGCTTAGCTGCCGTCACCCAGACAGTAGGCTATCCGGTTCTATCGCATGGGTTGTCCAACGGGATTCTTATGGTTACCTATATCATCTTCCGAGGGATGAACAGATAGGTCAGCATTCCGTGTCCGACGTGCCTTCACCTGAAGGTGGTCAGGTTCGGGCGACCTCTAACAACATTGGAGGGGGCCGTGAGGCGTGAGCGGTTTGGCGCCGCGGGCGCGGCAAAAGACTCTGCGCCCGCGTCGCCTATCGGACGCTTCTTGGCGGCCGCTGAACTTCACCGTTAGGCCACGGGTAGTGCCGCTGCTACGATTAGCTCCATCATGTTCCTCGACGCAGCCGCCGCTATCGTTTCCGCTGACAAGCTGCGCGATTACCTGCTGTCCTCAGCTCATCCGATCGGACGGTACAAGTGCACGTTCTTCCGATCGCTCGGCTACGCGCCCGAGCAATGGCAGGTGCTCGAACGCGACTTGCGCGCGGGTCCTCTCCAATGAGGCCCAGCCCTCCGGCGTCTCGGAACATGGTCAAAAATTCACTGTCCGAGGCGCTCTTTCGGGCCCGAATGGGCGCTCCGCGGGAATCGTGAGCATCTGGATTATACTGGTCGGGGAGACGGCACCTCGATTTGTAACTGCATACCCCGAAGAATAGCCATGTCCTTCAAGACCCTCGACACGGTGGTTGTTACGACTGATCTGCCAAGCCACGGCTTGAAACGCGGAGACGTCGGTGCTGTGGTGCAGGTGTACTCGGCCGAAGCGGTTGAGGTTGAGTTTGTAACCGCTTCTGGGCACACGCAGGCTGTCGTCACGCTTGGTACTGACCAGCTCCGTCCTGTCGGGTCACGAGATCTCCTTGCGGTTCGTCAG